>NZ_JBGFFG010000164.1:0-7228 GCF_056175765.1 Pseudoxanthomonas sp. LjRoot204_2
GTTCACCGGCATCCCGAACTTCGCGCCGGAGCTGTTCCGCCGCGCCCGCCTGCGCGACCCGCTCAAGCTCAAGCAGTTGCAGAAGGGTTTGGCGCAGCTGTCCGAGGAAGGCGCCACCCAGTTCTTCCGGCCGCTGATGAGCAACGACCTGATCCTCGGCGCGGTCGGCGTGCTGCAGTTCGACGTGGTGGCCTACCGCCTGAAGGACGAGTACGGCGTGGACGCGTCGTTCGAGAACGTCAGCGTGGCCACGGCGCGCTGGATCCGCTGCGACAACGCGAAGAAGCTCGAGGAATTCCGCGACAAGAACGCCATGAACCTGGCGGTGGACGCGGCCGGCGAGCTGGTCTACCTGGCCCCGACGCGGGTGAACCTGCAGCTCGCCCAGGAACGCGCGCCCGACGTGCAGTTCCTCGCCACGCGTGAGCACGCGCACAGCGTCGATCCGGGATGAGCCCATCTCGCCACGGCACGACGGTGAGGCCGTGTCTTGCAGGTTACGTTCGGCGGACACGGGCCGCCCCGGGATGCCGACCGGCGCGTTGATCCATTAGGCTTTCCCTGGCCGCCATCCGGCGGCGTCATGGGGAGATGTCGATGTATTTTCTCGGGATAGTCCTGCTGTTGGCAGGGGCGATCTGGATGACGGTGAACGCTGCGAAGAAAGACGGCGCGCTGGCTGCCGTCTTCTGCTTCATCTGCGGTATCTACACGATCTACTACGGCATCAAGAACTTCGCCGAGAACAAGATTCCGCTGATCCTGTTCCTGGCCGGATTCGCGCTGTGCCTGGTCTTCCGCCCCGACATGGCGGCACTGAGCGGCGCGGCAGTGATCTGATCCGCCTCGAGGCGGGCTGCCGGACCCTTCGGCAGCCCGCCGCAGGCTGACTGGACGGCCGCGGAGGCATGCACCTCATGCTGCATTGCGGTAACGTTGCGACATGAACGAGCCGACCTCTTTCGAAACCCTCCGTGCACGGAAACGCGCCGACCATCTGGTCGATCTGCGCGACGAGATCGCAAGCGCGCTGACGCACGGCCTCGGCGCCGTGGCGGCACTGGCGGGAGGCGCGGTGCTGATCACGCTCGCCGCCATCTACGGGGACGGCTGGCAGCTAGGCGCGTCGATCGTCTTCGGCATCACGCTGCTCCTGCTCTATACCGCGTCCACGCTCTATCACGCCATCCAGCATCCGGTCGCCAAGGGCCGCCTGAAGGTTTTCGATCACTGCGCSATCTACCTSYTGATCGCGGGCACCTACACGCCSTTCRCGCTGRTCGGCCTGCGCGGGCCGTGGGGCTGGGGACTGTTCACCGCGATCTGGACGATCGCCATCGCCGGCGTGATCTTCAAGCTGTTCTATACCGGCCGCTTCAAGCTGCTGTCGACGATCCTCTACATCGCGATGGGCTGGCTGGTGGTGGTGGCGATCAAGCCGTTGCTGACCTCGGTGGATCCGTGGACGCTCGGCTGGCTGCTGGCCGGCGGCCTGTTCTATACGCTGGGCACCTTCTTCTACCATCGCGAATCGATCCGCTATTCGCATGCGATCTGGCACCTGTTCGTGATCGCCGGCAGTGTGTGTCACTTCGTCGCCGTCACCCAGCAGGTGCTGATGCCGCGGCTGGCGTGAAACGCGCGTCGACGTTCRTGTCCCGCACATGAACCGCCTGGCCTGCGTTTCGCAACCCGTGAACACGCGGTTGCCAACCATGGGCCCATGACCGCGGCTTCCACTCCTCGTCGTCGTTTCGCCTTGCGCCCCCTGTCGCGTACCGGCGCGATCGTGATCGGCGTGCTGGCGGCGATCATCGTGGTCATCGCCGTGCTGTTCGAATGGAACTGGYTGCGTCGCCCCATCGAACGCATCGTCGAATGGCAGACCGGCCGCAGCTTCCACATCGCCGGCAATCTCGACGTGGATCTCGGGCGTGTGACCACGGCGCGCGCGGAGGGGCTGACGTTCGGCAATGCCTCGTGGTCCCGTGTGCCGACCATGGCGGCAGCGGATCGCGCCGAAGTGAGCGTGGAAGTCTTCCCGTTTCTCTTCAGGCGCGAGACACGCATCCCGCGCGTGCGCCTGACCCATCCCCGGCTGCGCCTGGAGACAGGGCCCGAAGGCGTGGGCAACTGGGTCTTCGGTGACCGCTCTGGCGAGAGCCGGACGCGCTTTCGCGAGCTGTGGATCGATGACGGTCGCTTGCTGTTTCTCGACCCCTCACGCAAGACCGACTTGGACATCCAGCTTTCCAGCATCCGCCAGGCGACACCGGATGCACCGGCGGCAGTCGACCTGAAGGGCAAGGGCCGCTGGGCAGGCAATGCGCTCACGCTGCAGGGCCAGGTGGCCTCACCGCTCGCGCTGCGCGACACCGACAAGCACTACCGTATCGACCTGCGCGCCAGGGCCGGGGCGACACGCGCGCATGCACGCGGCACGCTGCTCGATCCGTTCCGCTTGCGCGACTTCGACCTGCGCTTGATGCTTGCGGGGCAGGACATGGAGGATCTGTTCCCCCTGATCGGCATCGCGACCCCTCCCACGCCCCCCTATCGCCTGGACGGGCGATTCACGCGCGACGGCAACACATGGCGCTACGACGATTTCACCGGCGTGGTCGGCGACAGCGACCTTGCCGGTACGGCCAGCGTCACCGTGGGGCGCGAACGCCCGCTGTTCAAGGCGAACCTGGTGTCCAAGCGCCTGGATTTCGACGACCTGGCCGGGTTCGTCGGCGCGCCTCCGCAGACCGACGCCCGCGAAGCCAGCAACGCAGAGCAGCGTGCGGAAGCGGCGGCGTTGGCGGCGGATGCACGCGTGCTGCCGGACACGCCCTACAACCTCGCCAAGCTGCGCGCGATGGATGCCGACGTCCGCTGGAAGGCGCATCGCATCAACGCGCCGGGCCTTCCCATCGACGACATGGACGCGCACCTGCTGCTGGATGCCGGCCTGTTGCGGCTGGAGCCGTTGAACTTCGGCGTCGCGCAGGGCGATATCCGGTCGCAGATCCGCATGGATGCCCGCAGCGACACCATCCGGACAGAGGCGACGATCGCCGCGCGCCGGCTGGACCTGGGTGAGCTGTTTCCGCAGGCCGAACTGACGAAGACCGCCATCGGCCGTATCGGCGGCGACATCAAGATCACCGGGACCGGCAACTCGGTCGCCGGCATCCTGGGCACGGCCGATGGCGACATCGCGCTCGGCATGGGCCGTGGGCAGATCAGCAACCTGCTGATGGAACTCGCCGGCCTGGACATCGCGGAGTCATTGAAGTTCCTGGTCACCCGGGACAAGACTGTGCCGGTACGCTGTGCCTTCGGCGACTTCGCGGTCAAGGACGGCGTGATGGACGCCCGGTCGCTCGCCTTCGATACCAGCGACACGATCATCGTCGGCACCGGCCGCATCAGCCTGAAGGACGAAACACTGGATCTGGAAATGAGGCCGCGCCCGAAGGATCGCAGCATCCTCGCGTTGCGCTCGCCGCTGGTCGTCGGCGGCACGTTCAAGGACCCTTCGTTCCGTCCCGACTTCAAGCGCCTGGGCCTGCGCGGCGCGGTCGCGGTGGCGCTGGGCAGCATCGCCCCGCCTGCGGCGCTGCTGGCGACGATCGAGGTGGGGCCGGGCGAAGACAGCGCGTGCGGCGGCCAGTACGCGAAGTGATGCGGCTCAGCTGGCGATGTAGCGCTGCAGCTGGTCCAGTTCCACCTGCTGGTCTTCGATCACCGCCTTCACCAGATCGCCGATCGAGATGACGCCGACGATGGCGTCCCCGTCGGCCACCGGCAGGTGGCGGATCCGGTGCTCGGTGACGACCTTCATGCAATGGTCGACGCTGTCGTCGGGCCGAACGGTGACGACTTTCGCCGTCATGATGTCGCGCACCGGCGTGTTGGAAGACGAGCGCCCCTGCAACACCACCTTGCGGGCGTAATCGCGCTCCGACACGATGCCGCACAACCGTGGCCCCTGCATGGCGAGCACGGCGCCGACGCCTTTTTCGGCCATCAGCCTGATGGCGTCGAGGACGGAGGCGTCGGGGGATACGGCGAAGACTTCAGGGGCCTTGGCCCCCAGCAACTGACGAACCGTGCGCATGGCGATCTCCGGGATAGGGAGCGGGTCGATCTGGCCCGGCCAAGGATACTCCTGCCGACGCGGGTTGCCACGCATCCACCRGGTACAGGGGTCGCTGCTTGGATTCCTCGTACAGGCGCCCCAGGTACTCRCCGATCAGTCCCAGTGCCACCAGCTGCGTGCCGCCGAGGAACAGGATCACCGTCATCATCGTCGGCCAGCCGGCCACCGGATCGCCGAACAGCAGCGCCTTCCCGACGATGTAGATCGCAAAGGCGAAGGCGAGCAGCGCGGTCAGCACGCCGATGTAGGTCGCCACGCGCAACGGCGCGGTGCTGAAGCTGGTGATACCCTCCAGCGCGAAGTTCCACAGCTTCCAGAAGCCGAAACTGCTGCTCCCCGCCACGCGCGCATCGCGATGGTACGGCACCGATTTCTGGTTGAAGCCCACCCAGCCGAACAACCCCTTCATGAAACGGTGGCGCTCGCGCAGTTCGCGCAGCGCCGCCAGGGCACGCGGCGACAGCAGGCGGAAGTCGCCGGTGTCGGCAGGGATGGGCGTCTTCGACAGGCGACCGATCACGCGATAGAACGCATGCGCGGTGGCGCGCTTCAGCCAGCTTTCGCCCTCCCGCTCGACGCGCGTGCCATGCACGTTGTCGTAGCCGGCCTGCCAGGCGCGCACGAAGTCCAGGATCAACTCCGGCGGGTCCTGCCCGTCCGCATCGAGGATCACGGCCGCACCGGTGTCCACACGGTCCAGGCCGGCGGTCAGCGCCGCTTCCTTGCCGAAGTTCCGCGACAGCCGCAACAGCGACACCCGCGGATCGTCCGCCGCCAGCGCGCGCATCACCGCCCATGTGTCGTCGCGGCTGCCGTCATCGACGTAGAGCACGCGACCCTGCACGCCCTCCAGCGCGTCCAGCGACGCCAGGATGCGCGGGTGCAGCAGCGGCAGCGCTTGCGCTTCGTTGTACGCGGCCACCACGACGGTGACCTGAGGCGCCGCGCCGATCATGGCAGCGCCTCGAGATAGGTGGTGCCGCCGATCTGCCGCACCTGGCGTTCGATGCGTGTCGCGCGCCGCTGCACGTACGGCCCGGGACGAGGGGCGCTGTAGCGGCGGGGGGACGGCAGCACGGCGGCCAGACGCGCACTTTCGTTGGACGTCAGGCGCGCGGCGTCCTTGCCCCAGTAACGTCGTGCCGCCGCCTGCCCGCCATAGACGCCGTCGCCGAACTCGGCGACGTTGGCGTAGACCTCCAGGATGCGGCGCTTCGACCACAGGGTTTCGATCAGCAGCGTGTACCAGGCCTCCAGCCCCTTGCGCGTCCATCGGCTCACGCGGTTGCTGCCCTGCCAGAGGAAGAGGTTCTTCGCGACCTGCTGGCTGATCGTGCTGGCGCCGCGCAGGCGCGTCACCGGCCTGCCGCGCTTCTCCGCGCGCTCGACCATCTTGCGGTTGTGCACGCGCGCCTTCTCGATCGCCGCCAGGTCGAAGCCGCGGTGCGTGGCGAAGTTCTGGTCCTCCGCCGCGACCATCGACAACGGCAGGCTGGGCGCCATCTCGTCCAGATCGCGCCAGTCGTAGGCCAGCCGGAAACCGACGTCTCCCTTGCCCCAGGCCTCGACCAGGCGCGCCGCCATGAAGGCGGTGAACGGCGGGTCGACGAAACGCAGCACGACGACCTGCAGCACGCTGGCCGCGGCGAACAGGAAAGGCAGGGCGAGCAGCCAGCGGAGCCAGCGGCGACGGGCTACGCGGGGAATGGAACCGTCCGATTTTGAGCGCATGGCATCCAAATGCGAGAATGGGGTCTCAACAGTCCGCTGGTCATCCGCCTTATGAACGCACGCACCGAGACGCTGGTAGCCGACTTGATGAGAGAGGGCGACCAGCTGGCCCAAAGCGGCCAGTCCGTCTCCGCAGCGGTCCGTTGGCACAAGGTGCTCGAGCTCGAGCCGGAGTTTCCGCCAGCGCTCAACCACCTGGCCATGCAGGCCATGCAGCGGGGCGATCTGTCCGTCGCGCGCGACCTGTTGCAACGCGCCGTGGCAGCGGCTCCGGACTATACGATGGCGCACGCCAATCTGTCCCGGGTCTACTCCGCCATGGGCGACGCGGATGCCGCCCTGGCCCAGATCAATGCCGCCCTCAAGGCAGAACCGGTCGCATGGGGCGTGCACATCGAAAAGGCACGCCTGCTCGAGGAACGAGGCAAGGACCGCGCGGCCGCGTCCTCCTACGGCGCAGCGATGGCCTACATGCCCGAGGCGCTCCAGCAGGAGCCCGAACTGCAGCCGTTGATCCAGCATGCTCGCCGCAAGGTGGCGGAGAACCAAGCGCAGATGCGCGAGTTCCTGCTCGCCCGGATGGGGGACCAGTTGCGCACCGGTTCGCCGCGCCAGCTCGAGCGTTTCCAGCACAGCCTGGATGTGGTGACCGGACGTCGCGACATGGCGCTGTCCCGGCCGCTGACGCTGCCGTTCCCTCGCTTGCCTTCGATACCGATCTTCCATCGCGAGGATTTCGACTGGGCGCCCGCCGTCGAAGCCGCTTTCCCCGACATGCTCCGTGAGCTCCAGTCATTGCTGGAGGAAAACGCAGAGTTCGTCCCCTACGTGGAAATGTCGGACTACGAGCCCAAGGGACAGTTCGCGCCGCTCGATCGCAATCTGGACTGGGGCGCCTACTATTTCTGGAAAAGCGGCAAACTGGACGAAGACCACGCCAGGCGCTGTCCCAAGACCGTTGCCGCATTGTCCGACCACGCCCCCATGTGCAGGGTGCCGGACCGCGCGCCAGTGACGTTCTTCTCCGCGCTCAAGCCGGGCACGCATATCGCGCCCCATCACGGGGCAACGAACACCCGCCTGACCGTCCACATGCCGCTGATCATCCCCCCCGACTGCGCACTTCGCGTCGGCGGCGAAACGCATGTCTGGAAGCCCGGCGAGTTGGTGATGTTCGACGACACCATCCTGCACGAAGCCTGGAACAACAGCGATCGCCTGCGCGTAGTGCTCATCTTCGACGTATGGCATCCCATGTTGACGCCAGTCGAACGGGAACTGGTCTGCACGACCATCCAGGGAATGCTGGATTACAACGGCCACGACGCCATGGGTGAACTGTGAACG
>NZ_JBGFFG010000165.1:0-7215 GCF_056175765.1 Pseudoxanthomonas sp. LjRoot204_2
GCCAAGCGCAAGGGCGTGGACCTGCCGCAGGTGGAGCGCTGGCTGGCTTCCAACCTGGATTACGACCCGGACTAGACACCGCAGCTTTGCCTGCGGATCGGCTACGAGCCCAGCACTCCGCTAGAATGCGGCACCACGTCAGTGATCGCGCGATCATGCTGTCTCGCCCCCCGCACCACGATGCGCGTCCGCCCCTCCCGTCATGGCAGAGGCGAACCTGATGGTGTCGGACGACACGGCGACCGACGCCGCCTACCCTACCGCGCGCCTATCCAGTTTCTACTTCTTCTACTACGCCACACTCGGCGCATTCACGCCCTACTGGAGCCTGTACCTGGAATCGCGCGGCCTGGGCGTGGCCGCCATCAGCGTGCTGATGAGCCTGTGGTACGCCACGCGCATCGTGTCGCCCAGCCTGTGGACCACGCTGGCCGCCCGGGCGTCGCACCCGATCCGGTGGCTCCACCTCGGGTGCGCTTTGGCGCTGGGCTGTTTCGCGCTGTTCCTGCTTCCGTTGGAACACGCAGGCCTGTTCGCGGTGATGCTCGGCTTCTGCTTTGCCTACAACGCGGTGATGCCGCAGTTCGAATCGATCACGATGTCGCACCTGGGCGCGCGCAGTGACCGCTATGGCCTGATCCGCGTCTGGGGCTCGATAGGTTTCATCGTCGTGGTGGCCGGCTTCGGCTGGATGATCGACGAACGTCGGCTCGGCGTCGGCGCGCTGCCGTGGCTGATGCTGCCCGTGCTGGCGGGCGTACTGGGCTCCGCGCTGCTCAATCGGTACGCGCACGATCCGCTGCCACCGACACGCGAGGGCGACGACACGTTCCGTTCGCGATTGCGGCAGCCGCGGGTAATCGCCTTCTTCGCCGCAGCGTTCCTTACGCAGGTATCGTTCGGTCCGTTCTACACGTTCTTCTCGATCTACCTGTCCGAGCATGGCTACCCGACCGCCACCCAGGGCGTGTTGTGGACGGTGGGCGTGCTGGCGGAGATCGGCGTGTTCTTCGTGGCCAGCCGCATTTTCAGGCGCTGGGATGCGAGCCTTGTCCTGATGGTGGCGTTGCTCAGCGCATCGGTGCGCTGGCTGGTGACGGGCCTGTTTCCCGACAACATGCCGGTGATGGTGCTCGCTCAGCTGACGCATGCACTGAATTTCGGGGCGTTCTTCGCAGCCGCGATGCAACTGCTGGTGCGCTTCTTCCCCGGCCGCATGAACGGGCACGGCCAAGGTGTCTTCTATGGCTTGTCATCGGGCGTCGGCGGCGTGACCGGCGCCCTGCTCGCTGGCCAGCTGTGGCGCTTCGGTGGCGGAACCGCCTTCTTCGCATCTTCGTTCATCGCCCTGCTCGCCGCCTGCATCGTCTGGCGCTGGCTGGTGCGCGCTCCCATCCCGTCAGGCTGATCCAGCGCCTGCGAGCTGGGCGAGGAAGCGACGGATCTCGCTGGCTGCCGGTGCGGGCGCGATCTGGAACAGGAAATGCGGTGCGTCGACCCCCGCATGTCGGACATCGCGCGCCCCGCGCAGGATTTCGCGCGCCGCTTGCGGCCAGATGAGCCTGTCGCGCTTCGCCTGCAGAAACAACAGCGGAACGCGAAGCTCCGCCAGCTGCGGGCGGACATCCACGCGCAGCGCCGCGAGCGCACGCTGGCGCAGCACCTCAACGGGCAGCGATGCCAGGATCGCCTCGAACTCAGTGCGCAGCGGCGGCGGCAGGCCACGGCCCGCCAACAGGCGTTCCAGCGCGAACACCGGCGGCGCGAATGCCGGCAGCGCGTCCAGAAGCCGGGCGCCGACCCGGCTCAGGGGTAACGGGGCATGGACGAACGTGGCCRCCATCACTAACCCACGCACGCGCGCCGGATGACGATGGGCCAACAGCACTCCGAGGGGGCCGGCGAAGGACTCGGCCACGAGGGTGACATCGGCGTGGCGCAGCAGCGCGGGTTCGATCGCAGCGRCCAGCGCGGGATAACTTTCGAAGTGTCCGCTGTCGTAGGACAACACCTCGACGTCCGCGGCATCCGCCAGCGCCGCGGTCAACGGGGCGTACAGACGGCCGGTGCCGTCCAGGCCGGGTAACAGGCAGAGCCGCGGCCGCGCGGGCGGAGTCACCAGACCAGGTCGTCAGGCACCTGGTACTGCGGATCGGCGTAGGGATCCTGGTCGGCGGGCGCGTCGGGGTCGACCTTCAGCGCCACGGCGGGGGCGAAGATCGCTTCGGCCTCCGCCAGAACCGGGGCCGTGACCAGCAGATAGCGGCCGTTCTGCTGCACAACGCCGAGATCTCCCTTGTTCAAGGCTTTCAACTGCTCGGCGTTGACATAGATGCGCTTGATCTTGCCGCCGTAGGGAAAATGTCGCGCGATGTCGGCATCCGCATCGTTGAGCGCCTTGTCCTTGAGGAAGGCGTCGAGCCTGGCCTTCGCCTCGCGGCGCACGCGGGCTTCTTCCTGCTTGACGCGTTCGGCCTCGATGCGCTCGTCCTTCTCGCGCTGGGCGCGGATCGCGTACGCCTTGGCCAGGTCGATGTCTTCCTGGCTGCGCTTCGGTTTGCCTGCGGCATGCGGTGGCCGCGGCTTGCCGCCTTGGCCAGGCTTGGGATGCGCTGCGCCCTTGCCCGCGGGCTTGCGGGCATCGCGCCGCGGATCGGGACGACGGTCGGGCTTGCGCTCGGGTTTTGGCGCGGGCTTGAAACCCAGGCCCAGCAACTGGTCGCGGAGTGAATCGGTCATCGGTCTTTCGTGGGGAACTGCCGTGCCCCAAGCCTATCAATAATGCGGTGGCGGTGGTTCATCCACGGGGCTGTCGTGCAGCGACGTGCGCACCTTGCCCAACTCCTCGACCATCTGCCTGAGCAGCAGCGAAGTACGCTGGTTCTCGGAGCGCGCCTCGGCCAGCGCATCGCTCAGTTCGCCCATCGCGTGCTCCTGGAACGCCAGCCGGGTTTCCAATTCCACCAGCCGACGCTCCAGCGAATCCCCTTGCAGGGGCAGATCAGTTTGCATGCACGGACCTCCCGCGTCCGATGCCGTAGTAGGCGAGTCCCGCGGCTTCCACTTCCGCGGGGTCGTACAGGTTACGGCCGTCGAAGATGACAGCGTCGCCCAGCGCGTCGTGCAGGCGAGCGAAATCGGGACTGCGGAACTGTTTCCACTCCGTCACCACCACCAGCGCATCGGCGCCTTCCAGCGCGGTGCGCGCGTCCTCGCACAACGTGAGGTCGTCACGCTCGCCGAAGATGCGCGCTGCCTCGGGGCCGGCCTCGGGGTCGTAGGCACGCACGCGTGCGCCCGCCTCCCACAATTCCGCCAGCAGCCGCCGGCTGCTCGCTTCGCGCATGTCGTCGGTGTTGGGCTTGAAGGMSAGCCCCCACACCGCGAAGGTCTTGTCGCGCACGCCTTCGTCTTCGCCGCGGTCGTAGTGGCGCTGTATCAGTTCGAACAGATGGCCCTTCTGGCGGTCGTTGACCGATTCCACCGCCTGCAGCAGTTCCGGGACATACCCGTGCTGCTCGGCGGTGCGCGCCAGCGCCTGCACATCCTTGGGAAAGCAGGATCCGCCGTAGCCGGCACCGGGATAGATGAAGTGCCATCCTATGCGCGGGTCCGAGCCGATGCCCTGCCGCACCTGCTCCACGTCCGCGCCCACGCGCTCGGCGATGTTGGCGATTTCGTTCATGAAACTGATCTTGGTGGCCAGCATGGCGTTGGCCGCGTACTTGGTCAGCTCGGCGGAGCGAACGTCCATGACGACGATGCGCTCGTGGTTGCGATTGAACGGCGCATACAACCGGCGCAACTTTTCAACCGCGCGCGCCTGGGATGCACCGACGATGATGCGATCGGGCCGCATGCAGTCGTTGACGGCGTCACCCTCTTTCAGGAACTCGGGATTGGACACCACGTCGAACGCGATCTCCACGCCGCGCGTCGCAAGTTCCGCCTCGATGGTGGCGCGCACCCTGTCCGCCGTACCCACCGGCACGGTCGACTTGTTCACCACCGTGCACGGATGCCTGAGACCGCGTCCGATGGTCCGTGCCACCGCCAGCACATACTGGAGGTCGGCACTCCCATCTTCATCCGGCGGCGTACCGACTGCGATGAACACCACGTCGCCATGATCGATCGCCTCCTCGGCGACCGTCGTGAAGCGCAGCCGGCCGGCGGCGTGGTTGGCCTTCACCATCGGCGACAGGCCGGGTTCGTAGATCGGCACGACGCCGCGGTTGAGACCGTCGACCTTGGCCGGATCGATGTCGACGCACACGACGTCGTGCCCGACTTCGGCCAGGCACGTGCCCGTCACCAATCCGACGTATCCGGTACCGAAGATCGCAACGCGCATCCGCTGACTTCCTGGCCGAGGGAAGACCCTATTGGATCAGCTGCTTATTGCAGGACGCCCATCAGTTCGACATCGAAGGTCAGGGTGGCGTCCGGACCGATCTTGCCGCCCGGCGCACCGTTGGGACCAT
Source organism: Pseudoxanthomonas sp. LjRoot204_2 (assembly GCF_056175765.1). Classification (NCBI taxonomy): domain Bacteria; kingdom Pseudomonadati; phylum Pseudomonadota; class Gammaproteobacteria; order Lysobacterales; family Lysobacteraceae; genus Pseudoxanthomonas; species Pseudoxanthomonas sp. LjRoot204_2. The sequence goes on from NZ_JBGFFG010000165.1 coordinate 4,485, forward strand.
AGGCGAGGTTCGACGGAATCCAGAAGCGGTACTTCGCCCCCACGGGCATCAGCGACACACCCTCGGTCCAGCCGGCGATCACCTGGCCGAGGCCGAATTCCGCCGGCTCGCCACGCGCATAGGAGCTGTCGAACACATCGCCGTTCAGCAGCTTGCCCTCGTAGTTCACGCGTACGCGGCTGCTGGCCTGCGGACGCTGGCCGTTGCCCTGGCGCAGCACCATGTACTGCAGGCCGGACGGCGTCGTCACCACGCCCGGCTTGACCTTGTTGGCGGCAAGGAACGCCGCGCCTTCGTCTCGGTTGCGCTGTGCGACGCCGGCCTGGCGCTTGGTGAGGTAAGCCTGCATCTCGGCCTGCGCCTGCTCGAGCGTCAACAGCGGCGTGCCGCTCTTGGTCGCGACGGCCTTCACCGCCTGCGCCAGGACGGCGGGATCCACTTCGTCCTTGAAGGGCAGCAGGGACGGGCCGATAACGTAGGTCCCCAGGAATACACCCACCTTCGTCTTGTCGACCGGCGGCGRCGTGCTGCCCGGCGGCATGCCGGGGATCGTCTGGCCATCGGCGACGGCCAGGTTCATGCGCAGCAGCTGGTCGGTGGCCTGCGCTTCCTGCTCGGTCATGGCCTTCGGCTTGCCGGCGAAGGTGTCCGCGATGGCACGCTGGAAGGCGGCGATGTCCATGAAGGGACCTACCGGCTGCAGCGAATTGCCGACGTCCACGCCAATGGCGTAGCTGACCTTGTCGCGCTCGGTGACCAGCGCGGTCTTTTCCTGTGCAGACACGCTGYCTCCCAGCATCGAAAACGAGATTGCCAACAACACGGCTGCGCCGCGGACCGACCGCTTCATCCTTTCTGCTCCTGGAACCTGCGCCACGAGGGTGGCGCCAAGCCGATATTGTGGCACGCCCGCTGCGGGCGAAGGCACTGGCATCAGCGCGTCGCGCGGGGCGCCTTCAGTTCGCGCTCGATCGCGGCGACCACCGCAGGGTCATCGGGCGCGACCTTGCTGGGGAAGTTCGCGACCACGCGACCATCGCGTCCGATCAGGTACTTGTGGAAATTCCATGCCGGGGACGTGCCGGTGGCGCTCGCAAGCGATTTGTAGAGGGGCGTGGCGCCGTCGCCCGTCACCACGACCTTCTCGAACATCGGGAACTTGACCCCGTAGGTCAACGTGCAGAACTCCTGGATCTCCTTCTCGCTGCCCGGCTCCTGTCCCTTGAAGTCATTGGAAGGGAAGCCGAGTACGGCAAACCCCTGGGCGGCATAACGCTGGTGCAGCGCCTCCAGTCCCTCGTACTGGGGCGTGTATCCGCATTTACTGGCCGTATTGACGATCAGCAGCACCTGCCCGGCATACCTGTCCTTCAGGTTGACGGCCGCCTTGCCGGCCAGCGGGCGGTAGCTGACGTCCAGCAGGCTGGCCGCGATTGCCGTGGCGGACGCCAAGACAAGCCCGACAAAGACCATGGTTTTCAATATCTTGGAACGCACGGGCGGACTCCACTAGTGTGAACATGACAAGTATGCCTTCAGTTGGGTGACAAACTCCCGCAGGACAGTTGACGACCTGTGTTTTGGTGTTATAGTTGAATACAACACCACTCACCCAACTCAGGGGGGTACCCGATGAACCCGAAACTGACCCACACCCTGCCCAGCCTGGCCGTCGGCGGCCTGTTGCTGGCGGCGGGCGCCCTGGCGGCCATGTCAGGCGCCCGCACGTCCGAGGTGGATACCGCCGCGCTGGTCGGCGCGCTGGAGTCCGATGTCCGCGAGATCGCCGGGGATGAAGGCAACCCGGAGGCCACCCGGCACAAGCGCCGCGCCCGCGCCTCGCTGGCCATGCCGTACTTCTCGTTCGGCCAGTCACTGCGTCCGAGGAGCTGAGCCATGGCACCCATCCAATGGAGCGACGGCGCTCCCATCTACCGCCAGCTGAAGGATCGCGTGATCGCGATGATGCTCGACGGCATCCTGAAGCCGGGCGACGCCCTGCCCTCCGTGCGCCAGGTGGCGGCGGAGTACCAGTTGAATCCGATTACCGTTTCGCGTGCCTACCAGGAGCTGGCGGATGAAGCCCTGGTGGAGAAGCGCCGCGGCCTGGGCATGTTCGTCACCGACGAAGCGTCCCGGAAGCTGCGCGGCAGTGAACGCGAGCGCTTCCTGACCGAAGAGTGGCCGGCCGTCGCCGAGCGCATCGAGCGCCTGGGCCTGTCCATCGAAGAGTTGCTGCAATCCAAGGGGAACAAGTGATGAATGCCGCAATCGCCAACACCGTGGTGTCGGCCCACGGCCTGCGCAAGGCCTACAAGAACAAGCTCGCGCTGGACAACACCAGCTTCGAGATCGAGGCGGGCAAGATCATCGGCCTGATCGGTCCGAACGGCGCGGGCAAGACCACCGCACTGAAGGCCATCCTCGGCCTGACGCCGTTCGAAGGCCAGTTGAAGGTGCTGGGCCTGGATCCGCGCAAGGACCGCGACGAACTGATGAAGGATGTCTGCTTCATCGCCGACGTGGCCGTGCTGCCGCGCTGGATGAAGGTCAAGGAGGCCATTGACTTCGTCGCCGGCGTCCATCCGCGCTTCGACCGGAGCAAGTGCGAACGCTTCATCGCCAACACCCAGCTCAAGCCCAACCTGCGCGTGCGCGAGATGTCCAAGGGCATGATCGTGCAGCTGCACCTGGCGCTGGTGATGGCCATCGACGCCAAGCTGCTTGTACT
>NZ_JBGFFG010000166.1:0-7210 GCF_056175765.1 Pseudoxanthomonas sp. LjRoot204_2
GCGCTGCACGCCCGTTAATTTCTTGCCTTGCCATGAGGCGCTGCCTAAACTCCGGGCACGTCCCGCAAGAAAATGTCACGGAGCTTCGCCGATGCATCGCCACGTCCTTGCCAGTCTGTTGTGCATCGCCGTCACGCCCGTCGCATATGCCGCGCCGGACTGCGCCGGGAGTCTGGTTCCGCCGCCGCTGAAGACACCCGCGACAGTGATCGCGCCGGTGGCACCGGAGTTCACCGCGGCCGCCACGCAGCTGGGTGCGCCCTCCGGCGTGCTGGCGTCGCATGCGTTCGACGAGTCGCAGTCGGTTGACCGTGTGCTGATGCGCCTGCGTATCGAAGGCTGCCGCAACGTCGCCAAGGCGATGCCCGCCGTTACGGCGCCTTCTGCGGCGGCCGCCACCGCCAGCCCGGCGGCCTACCAGCCCAAGACGGCGCACGACAATACGCCTTGGCGGTTCGACATGAGCCAGAACGGCAAGCGGATGACCGCAGACGAGTTCGATGCCTGGATGAAGTCGCGCGGCGTGCGCGTGGTCAAGGCTCCCGGTGCTCCGGCTGCCGCGCCTGCGCCTGCACCCGCCGAGCCCGCCAAGAAGAACTGATGCGCGAACGGCCGGTTTTCCGGCCGTTCTGCTGTCGGGACCATGACGACGCGCAGGCCTCCTTTCCGCGACACCGCGCGTGGCGGGGTGCGTGCGCGCGTCAGTGATGCGAAGGGCGCGCGTCACGGACTCGCCCGCGCATTGTCGAAGCAAGGGGTGTGTTCGCGCAGCGAGGCCGCCCGCTGGATCGTCGAGGGCAGGGTGTCGGTCGATGGCCGCATCGTGCGGGATCCGGAATTCCCGGTGGTCGCGGGCCGTGCCGCGATCCGGGTGGATGGACAGGCCGGTACCGCACCCGAGCGGCTTTACCTGATGCTCAACAAGCCCCGCGGCCTGGTGACCACGGCGCGTGACGAACAGGGACGGGACACGGTTTACCAGTGCCTGGAAGGCGCGCGCCTCCCATGGATCGCGCCCGTGGGCAGGCTGGACAAGGCCAGCGAGGGCCTGCTGCTTTTCACCAACGATCCCGAATGGGCGGCGCGCATCACCGATCCGGCACACGGTCCCGACAAAACGTACCACGTGCAGATCGATCGTTTGCCAGACGCCGCGTTGCTGCAAGGCCTGACGGACGGCGTAAGCGTCGACGGCGAAACCCTGTCCGCCCATGGCGTTCGCATCCTGCGAAGCGGGGCGCGCAATGCGTGGCTGGAGATCGTCCTGGACGAGGGACGCAACCGGCAGATCCGTCGCCTGCTGGCCGCGTTCGATGTCGGGGTATTGCGCCTGGTGCGTGTCGCGATCGGACCGGTGGTGCTGGGCGAACTGGGCAAGGGCGCATGGCGCGCGCTCGAGGCGCATGAGCGGGATGCACTCGCCCCGACAACCGGGCGCTGATTGCGCGACGGCGGTCCGGGTTCGGCGCAGTCCGCCTGTCTACACTCGCTCACGCTGATCCTGGGGAACCCACCATGTACCGTTCGAACCTGCGCCTGCCACTGTGCGGCGCCATGATGCTCGCCGTCGGCCTGTCGACGGGCTGCGCGTCGACATCCTCGTCCTCCGCGATCAGGAAGGATGCGCCGGAAGACGTGGTCACCGTGAAGGCCGGCCCGCACGGCCACCGGTTCGACATGCAGCAGAACGGGCGCAGCATGACGGCGGAAGAATTCGACGCGTGGATGAAGGCACGCGGCATCCGCGTCGCGAAGGGCGCGCCGGCCAAGCCAAGGACCGCCAGTACGGCGAAGCGCGCCCGCTGACCTGRCAAGGCGCGCCGGTCCCTGCATCAGGCGTTCAGCACGTCCAGGTCGCGGCCGATACGGATGAACGCGTCGATCGCGCGGTCCAGGTGTTCACGCGTGTGCGCGGCGCTTATCTGCGTGCGGATGCGCGCCTGACCCTTCGGCACCACGGGAAAGAAGAAGCCGATCGCATAGATGCTTTCCTGCAGGAGGCGCTCGGCGAAACGCTGCGCCAGCGGCGCGTCGTACAGCATGACCGGACTGATCGGGTGCACTCCCGGTTTGATGTCGAAACCGGCGGCCGTCATCTTCTCGCGGAAGTAGCGCGTGTTTTCCTTCAACCGTTCGCGAAGGTGGCCGGCCGCGGACAGCATTTCGAACGCCTTGATGCCGGCAGCCACCACGTGCGGTGGCAGCGAGTTGGAGAACAGATACGGGCGTGAGCGCTGGCGCAGCAGCTCGATCACTTCCTTGCGGGCGGTGGTGAAGCCGCCCAGCGCGCCGCCCATCGCCTTGCCCAGCGTGCCGGTGATGATGTCGATGCGATCCAGCACCCCCTTCACTTCGGCCGAACCGCGACCGGTGGCGCCGAGGAAGCCGGTGGCGTGGCATTCGTCGATGTGCACCAGCGCGTTGTACTTCTCCGCCAGCGCGGTGATCTCGTCCAGCGGGGCGATGAAGCCGTCCATCGAGAACACGCCGTCGGTGGTGATGAGCTTGGTCTTGCAGCCGGCCGCATCGGCCGCCTGCAGTTGCGCTTCCAGGTCCGTCATGTCGCAGTTCGCATAGCGGAAGCGCTTGGCCTTGCACAGGCGCACGCCGTCGATGATCGAGGCATGGTTCAGGGCGTCGGAGATGATGGCGTCGTCCTCGCCCAGCAACGGCTCGAACAGGCCGCCGTTGGCATCGAAGCAGGCGGCGTACAGGATGGTGTCCTCGGTACCGAAGAAGTCGGCGATCGTCTTCTCCAACTGCTTGTGCAGGTCCTGCGTACCGCAGATGAAGCGCACCGAGGCCATGCCGAAGCCGTGCGTGTCCAGCGCGTCCTTGGCCGCGGCAATGATGTCCGGGTGATCGRCCAGGCCCAGGTAATTGTTCGCGCAGAAATTCAGCACCGTGCGGCCGTCGGCGAGGGTGATTTCGGCGGACTGCGGGCTGGTGATGATCCGCTCCGACTTGAACAGGCCCTGGGCGCGGATGTCATCGAGGGTGGCGGCGTAATGGGCAGTGAGTGGGTTGGCCATGGCACGGGGCTGGGAAGGGAAGGCGCCATTCTACCCGCGGCCACAAAACGCCCTGTTGCGTCATGCGCGTACGGCATAAGCGACCCCCGTTTCGTCATTTCCCTGTCCGCATGTGCGCCCGCAGCATCGCCTCTCCGGCCCAGGACGGGGCCTTCACACGGGGAACAGCGGTCATGCGGACACACTCGGGCCCACGCAAGCGCAAAGGCAGTGGCGTCGCCATCCTGGGCGCATTGGCCTGTTCGCTCGCGCTTCCCGTATCCGCACAGAACCAGCCCACGGTGCAAGACCTGCTGCAACGCCTGGAAGCGCTGGAGCGCCGCGTCGGCGATGCGCCGACGGCGGCAGCGGCCGAAGGCGAAACCAGTCCGGCCACGCTGGGCGACCTGGATCAGCGCCTGCGCATCCTGGAGCGGCGCATAGAGCTGCAGCAGGAAGAAACGGCGGCCAAGGCCAAGGACGCTCCCGTGGTCGCGGTGAACGACAAGGGCGCGTCGCTGAAGTCGGCCAATGGCGACTACGAGTTCAAGCTGCGCGCCCTGGTGCAGGGCGACGCGCGCTTCTTCCTCGACGACGACGTGGTGCCGCAGAACGACACCTTCCTGTTCCGCCGTATCCGCCCCACCATCGAGGGATCGCTCGGCAAGCTGGTGTCGTTCCGGCTGACGCCCGAGTTCGCCGGCGACAGCGCGACGATCGTCGACGCGTACGTCGATGTGAAGCTGGATCCGGCACTCACGCTGCGCGCCGGCAAGGTCAAAGGCCCCATCGGACTGGAGCGGTTGCAGTCCGGCGGCGCGATCGGACTGATCGAGCGCAGTTTTCCCACGGAACTGGCGCCCAACCGCGACCTGGGCATCCAGGCGCAGGGTGAGTTCGCGGAAGGACGCGTGACCTATGTGGCGGGCGTGTACAACGGTGCGCCGGATGGCCGCGATGCGGCGACCACCAATCCGGATGAAGAATTCGAGTATGCGGGCCGGCTGTTCTTCGAACCGTTCAAGAACACCAGCAGTTCCTGGTCCGGCCTGGGCTTCGGCATCGCCGGCAGCATCGGCGACAAGCAGGGCACGGGCAACAACTTCCTGCCGCGCTATCGCACCCAGGGGCAGGCGCAGTTCTTCAATTACCGCAGCGCGGTCGCCGCGGATGGCGAGCACAGCCGCATTTCGCCGCAGGGCTATCTGTATCGCGGCCGTTTCGGCCTGCTGGCCGAATACATCGCCTCGAAGCAGGAACTGCTGGTCACCAGCGGCGCGGCGGCAGGCACACGTGCGGATCTCGAGAACACCGCCTGGCAGGCGACGGCGAGCTGGGTGCTGACCGGTGAAGACGCCAGCTACCGCGGCGTGGTGAAGCCCTCGAAGCCGTTCAGTCCCGGCAGTGGCTGGGGTGCGTGGGAACTGGTGGGGCGGTACGGCGAACTGGAGATCGACGACCGTGCCTTCCCGCTGTTCGCCGATCCGCTGGTCGCTGCGCGGCGCGCCAAGGCATGGACGCTGGGCGTCAACTGGTACCTCACCAGCAACCTGAAGCTGGTCGTCAATTATCTGGACACGCAGTTCGAGGGCGGAGCCGCCGCAGGTGCGGACCGCGAAGACGAAAAGGCCGTGTTCTCGCGACTGCAGGTCGCCTTCTGATTCCCGGAGACCCTCCATGAAGACTTCCATCCGCCACCATGTCCGCACTGCGCTGCTGGCCTTCGGCCTGACGCTGGCCGCCGCCTCAGGCGCCAAGGACATCAACCTGCTCAACGTGTCGTACGACCCGACGCGCGAGTTCTACCGCGAGTTCAACGCCGCCTTCGCCGCCGACTGGCAGAAGACCAGGGGGCAGAAGGTCAGTATCGAGACCTCGCACGGCGGTTCCGGCAAGCAGGCGCGCTCGGTCATCGACGGCCTGGAAGCCGACGTGGTGACGCTGGCGCTGGCCTATGACGTCGACTCCATCGCACAGCGCGCCAAGCTGTTCCCGGCCAACTGGCAGTCGCGGCTGCCGGAGAACAGCGCGCCGTACACGTCGACCATCGTGTTCCTGGTGCGCAAGGGTAATCCGAAGAAGATCCGCGACTGGCACGACCTGGTGAAGCCCGGCATCTCGGTTATCACGCCGAATCCGAAGACCTCGGGCGGCGCGCGCTGGAACTACCTGGCGGCGTGGGCGTATGGGCTGAAGATCTTCAAGGGCGACGAGGCCAAGACGCGCAACTTCGTGCGCGCGCTGTTCCGCAACGTGCCGGTGCTCGACACGGGTGCGCGCGGGTCCACCACGACGTTCGTCCAGCGCGGCATCGGTGACGTGCTGCTGGCGTGGGAGAACGAGGCGTTCCTGTCGATCGAGGAACTGGGCCCCGACAAGTTCGACATCGTGGTGCCCTCGCTGTCGATCCTCGCCGAGCCGCCGGTCGCGCTGGTGGACCGCAACGTGGACAAGCACGGCACGCGCGAGGCGGCCCAGGCCTACCTCAAGTACCTGTATTCGCCGACCGGCCAGCGCCTGGCTGCCAAGCACTACTACCGTCCGCGCTACCCCCAGTACGCGGCGCGGGAAGACATCGCACGCTTCCCCAAACTGGAGCTGGTGACGATCAACGGCGTCTTCGGCTCATGGGCGAAGGCCCAGTCCACGCATTTCGCCGACGGCGGCGTGTTCGACCAGATCCAGGCGAAGTAACGTGGCGGCAGTGCATCCGTGGTCCGGAAAGGCGCGCACGCGGCGCGTCATTCCCGGTTTCGGCCTCAGCCTGGGCTACACGCTCGCGTGGCTGGGGCTGATCGTGCTTATTCCGCTGGTAGGGGTGTTCGCCAAGGCGAGCGGGCTCGGGCCGGCCGGCCTCTGGGCGGTCTGGACGGAGCCGCGCGTGCTGGCGGCACTGCGCATCAGCTTCGGCACGGCGCTGGCGGCGGCCGCCTTCAATGCCGTGATGGGCACGCTGGTCGCGTGGGTGTTCGTGCGCTACCGCTTCCCGGGCAAGCGGGTGTTCGACGCGATGATCGATCTGCCGTTCGCCCTGCCCACCGCGGTCGCGGGCATCGCGTTGACGGCGCTGTATGGACCGACGGGATGGATCGGGCAGTGGCTGGAGGCGGCGAGCATCAAGGTGGCCTACACGCCGCTCGGCATCACCGTGGCCCTGGTGTTCATCGGCCTGCCGTTCGTGGTGCGCGTGGTGCAGCCGGTGCTGGCGGAGATCGAGAACGAACTGGAAGAAGCGGCGGCCACGCTCGGCGCAAGCCGCTGGCAGGCGGTGCGCCATGTGGTGCTGCCGACGCTGTGGCCGGCCGTGCTGGCCGGCTTCGCGCTGGCGTTCGCGCGCGGGGTGGGCGAATACGGTTCGGTGATCTTCATCGCCGGCAACCTGCCGGGCGTGTCGGAGATCGCGCCGCTGCTGATCACGATCAAGCTGGAAGAGTTCGACTACGAGGGCGCCACCGCGATCGCCGCCGCGATGCTGTTGTTGTCGTTCGCGCTGCTGCTGGTGATCAATACCCTGCAGGCGCGGCTGCAGCGGACCGGCAAACGGGCGGGCGGGTAGCATGGGCGACGCCCTCTCCGCCGTCATCGCCGTTCCGCCGGAGTCGTCTGTCGTGGATGCACCTGCACGTCCCGTCCGCCGCCATGCCGCTACCACCGAGCCCGCCTGGGTGCAGGTGCTGCTGGTACTGGGGGCGCTCGCGTTCCTGCTCTCGTTCCTGCTGCTGCCGCTGGCATTGGTGTTTGTGGAAGCGCTGCGCGGCGGCTGGACGGCCTTTGCGGCCGCCATCACCGAAACCGATGCGCTGGCCGCGGTACGACTGACGCTGCTGGTGACGGCGATCGTGGTGCCTCTCAACCTGGCCTTCGGCGTCGCGGCCGCGTGGGCGGTCAGCAAGCACGAGTTCCGCGGCAAGCGGTGGCTGGTGACGCTGATCGATCTTCCATTCGCGGTATCGCCGGTGGTCGCCGGGTTGATCTACGTGTTGATCTTCGGTGCGCAGGGCTGGGCCTACGCGTTGATCGATGAAGGCTGGCGCTTCTCGCTGCCGCTGCTGGGCGAGCTGCACGTGCAACTGCCGAAGATCATCTTCGCGCTGCCGGGCATCGTGCTGGCCACGATCTTCGTGACGTTCCCGTTCATCGCGCGCGAACTGATGCCGCTGATGGAGCAGCAGGGTACGGACGAAGAGCTGGCTGCGCTC
>NZ_JBGFFG010000167.1:0-7175 GCF_056175765.1 Pseudoxanthomonas sp. LjRoot204_2
GCGCAAGTCGGTCGCGCGTCGTGATTGTGTCGATGGGCTCTGGCAGCGCCAGCGCTTGGCCGTTTCCGTAGTAGTTGATCAGGAACGCCGCGACGCGCAGCGCGCCGGCTTCGTGTTCCGCGCTCAGTTCGCAGGACAACAGTGCGTGATGCTCGCCGCCTGCACTGATCGTGCGCAGCGGGTCGTCTGCCGCGGCGCCCACGTTGTCGCCGCGCATGGTGACCATGCTGGTTGCCACCAGGCGCTGCTGCGTCCCGCTGCTGGTGATGGTCGACAGCGGTTCGTCTGCGGCCTTGCCGTCGCCGTCGTAGAAGCCGCCATTGGCCTGTTCCAGGTGCGCCGTCATCACGCCCATGGCGTGCGCCGCACCGGCGGGCCGTGCGGCGCCTGCGCCGCTGGTGATGGTCGGCAGCGGGGCGTCGACGGGCGCGCCCTCGCTGTCGTGGCGGAACTTCACCAGGGCGGCCGAAGCCAGTGCCTGGCCGCCGCCGCTGGCCACGATGGTGCCAATGGGCTGCTGCGGGTCATTGGCGCCGTAACTCCACCGCCCTGCCCCGGGCTTGCCTTCACCGTGACCGGCCTGCACCAGCACCGGCGCCGCGACGGCGTGCGAACCACCCTTGGGCCAAGCTGTGATCGTGCGCAGGGGCGCGTCGGCGGAAGCCACACCATCGGCCGATGCATTGGCACACTCCACAAGCGTGGGTGACACCGCCATCAGTTCGCCGCGGTTCGCGGCCGTGATCGTCGGCACGGGTTCGCTGGCGCCGTGCGGGCGGCGCTCGCCGCCATGCGTGGCATGCACGATGAACGGCTCGGCGGCGTCCAGCACGTAGCGCTTCACGCCACGGGCAATGCGCTTCATGGTGGCGTCGGCCAGCGGCCTGGCACGGGTGAAGATCGATGGGCACGGAATCGACCAGTCGATGCAGTCCGCTGCGGTCACGTACGGCTGTGCCCTGCCCGGCCCGTGCGTCGGCGCCGGCCACTGGATCGGCTCGCCGTCGCAACGGAACACGGCGAAGAGGCGTTCGCGGCTGGTACCGGCGCCGTAGTCGCACGCCTTCAGTTTCCGCCACTCGGCGACGTACCCCAGCGCCCGCATCACGCCGATGAACTGGCGCCAGGTCTGGCCCTCGCGGCGCTTGTCGGGGATCAGGAACTGCTGCTGCAGCGGTACGCGCTCGCCCTTCGCGGCCACGGTGCCGTCCAGTTTCACCACGCGCCCGGTGGCCTTGTCGCGCTTGGCCACCAGCGGCCCCCACTTCAGCATCTGCATGACGTTTTCCATGCTGATGATCCGCGGCGGTTTGCCTGCGCGCTTCAGGCTGCCGGCCCACTTCGGGATCACCCAGGCCAGCGAACGCGTGGCGCGGTCGCGCGGCTGCCCGCCCTTGGCCTGGCTGAAGTGCGTGCAGTCTGGGCTGGCGTGCAGCCAGCCCACCGGCCGGCCGGCGGCTTCCCTCACCGGGTCCGCCTGCCACACGTCTTCGCACAGGTGCTTCGTGTACGGGTGGTTGGCGGCGTGCATGCCGATCGCCCACGGGTTGTGGTTGATCGCCACGTCGACGGCGCGTGCCAGTGCGGTTTCCAGCGCCTTGCTGGCACCGCCGCCGCCCGCGAACAGATCCACCACGATTTCGCCGGCACGCAGGCGCGACACGGCGGTGATGTCGGGCAGGTGAAAACCCAGCTGCGTGCGTGCGCCGCCGTCAGCCATGGGTGGCCTCCGTTGCGGCGGCCGCGTCAAGCAGCATGCGCATCACGTGGGGCGTCACCAGTGCCGGACAGCCGGCCGGCGCGCGGCGCAAGGCGTGTTCGCCGGCTTCGATGGCATCAGCCAGGGTGGTGATGGGTTTCGGTGTTGCGCTCAAATGGGGCATGTGATTTCACCTGTCTGGATCATGTGGCTTGCCACGCGCGCTTCGGCGCGGCTGAAGTGGTAATCGCGCATCAGCCGCAGTTCCAGGCGACTGGGTACGGTGTCGTCGGGTACGGCCTGCAGGCGCATCCGCTCGCATGCCTGCTGGCGCAACTCGCGCGCGCAGTTCTCGCCAACGTGCAGGCGGCGCTGGATCACCGACAGCGGCAGACGCGACGGGTTGTCGCTCAACTGCAGCACGTCCCACGCGCTGGGAACGGCGAGGATCATGCGGGAGCCCCCCTGCCCGGCCTGGGCTTGTCGGGCAGCGCACCCAAGCGCTTCAGCAGGGCCGTGTGCTGGTCTCGCGTCAGTTCGGTGGTACTGCGCGCGCCCACGCCTTCCAGGTGCATGCGGTAGGTTTCGACGTCCAGACCCTTGCGGCCATGCGCGTATCGCCGCAGTGCGATCGTGCGCGCCTTCGTCATGGTGAACTTGCTGTCCAGGAACACGCCGCAGCACGACGGCGTGTCGGTCTTCTGGCCACAGGCCGGGCACTCGCGGACGGGCTTCATGCGGCCGCCTCCGGCATCACCAGTCCCACCTTGTCGATGGCTGTTATGGCGCGCGCCAGGTCTTCCTTCAGGTCAGCGAGGTTGGAGCGGCTGTAGTTGCCTTTCTGCAGGGCGTGCAGCCCGTCGACTGCGCGGTACCACTCTTCGCCGTGGCTGTAGTCCAGCAGATCAATGCCGGTACGTTCCTTCAGCGCCGTGATGTGCTTCATGGCCTCTTCGGCGAGCTGGTGCCGGTAGCTCAATTCCTCGCGGTGCTGCTGCTTTCGGTCTTCCTGGAAGCGCTCCGCGTACGCCTTCGTTTCACGGTCCACCAGAGTGCGGATGACGGCGTTGTCAGGCGTGGCGCCGCGACGGATAAGCGAGGCGAAAAATCCCAGTGTGACCGGTACCGGCTCGCGCTTCGGTGCCTGTACCTTGATGCGCAGGGTGCCGCCGGACTGAAGTTCAAGCATTCCCCACCCTGGCGGCAACTCGTCTGGCTGCGCCACGCCGGGTGCGCATGCCAGCCACCAGYGATGGCAGTACTGCGCGACGGGGTCTGACTTTTCCGGCTGCTTCAGTTCGTTCAGCCAGTCGGTGCGCGACACCTTGATTTCGAAACCTTCGATACCGTGGCCATGGCTTGCCCACAATCCAACTGCAACGGCGTCGGCATACCGCGTGCCGCCGCCTGTGCGCGGCGCGACTTCGAACATCAGTGCATGGCTGTCGGCGGGGTACCGCAGGACCAGCGCCGCTCGCACGTCGGCGGATGTCGCCTTCGCCGGCTTCGCGTCTGCCTTCATGCGTCGCACCCCTTCCCCACTTCGCCCGGCTTGCCCTCGGCGGTGAACTTCTGCCAGGGCACCCAGCCGCGTTCCGGGCAGTGGAAGCCCCAGTCCCGGCTCCGCGGACCGAACAAAAATAGCGTCCAGCACGGCTCGGCGGTGCCGGTCTTCGTGTCGGTGTGCAGTTCGATGCGGTGCGTGTGCCGTGTGCGCATGAAACGCAGGCTGCCGGGGCCATACTCGCGGCGGTGGTGTATGCCGCCATCGGCGATGGTGTGTTCGATGTACCCGCGCCGCAGGATGAAGCTGATGGCCCACGACGGGTGGTCATGCAGGGCGCGGTCGTCGTCGTCCCTCAGGAACTTGTGCAGGTACAGATTGGGCAGGCGCTTGACGATGGTGTGCGCCGCTCGCGTACACCATGACCGCTTCGCCATGTCCGCGCCGGCAAACCAGCCACGCCATGGCGTTACGTACCAACGCAGCAGGTAGGCGCCATCGGGGTTGTCCTGACCAACCACCAGGTTAGGGGGTCGCTGGCCGGCGATGGCGAACACCAGCCACTGGAACAGGGCTTCGGCGATGCGCTCACGCATTGGCGCCACCGTCTTTTGATTGCCTGGCGGCCGAAGCGCTAGCAGCGGCGTCGATGGCCTCGCGAAGGGTGTGATTTGGCGCCGAAGAAACACCCCAGAAAATGCAAGGCTTCGCCTCGCCATCAACCATGATGTTGGCGCCGCGCGGGTTGGTCGCCAGCCAGTTCAAACGCCTTGTGTCGTCCTCTCCCGCCTGCTGTACCGCTTCAAGGGCGGTGATCCTGGATTCAAGGCGCGTCCGCATAACGTCGATAGCCTCGCCGGGATCGTCGCAGTCGGTAATGCCGGCACGCGAAAGCGCGCCGCACACGGATTGCGCAATGATCAGAAGGCCGTTATAGCTGGGGTAGCGGTCGTCTGGCCCGCCGATGCGGACAGCCCGTTCAATGCTGGCAAGTTGGTGGCCGAAGGCACGGGCAACGTAGCGGTCGGCCCTCRGATCAGACAGCATCTTCAGGGCCATGTGGCGGGTGTCGGTGGCAAACTCACCCATGGCGCGACCTCCACAGAATCGGCGGCGCCTTCATGGGCGGGTTACGCCGCCGGTCATCGCTGGCGGGGCGAAAGTCACCCAGGTGCACCGTGGCTTCGCTGACCTGCTGCAAGGCGTCCAGCGAAATGGCGTTGATGCATTCCAGGTGTTCCTGCGCGGCCTGTTCGGCGAGGCGCGCCCACCGCAGCAGTTCGGTGCGGCGGGTGTCGCGCTGTTCCTCGGCGGCGCGCTCGCGCATGGCCTTGGCCATCTGCACCAGCGCCTGGCCGTTCACGTCGGCGCGTTCGGCCAGGCCGTCGACTGACAGCGGCGACATTAGCTGCCGGCGGCGGCGCCACGTGGCGTGGGCCAGCACGCCCAGGGCGATGCCGGACACCAGCGTGGCGACCAGCACCAGCAGCACGGGAATCAATGGGTTATTCATGGGTGCATAACTCCCCTGCCCGGGTGTACGGGCAGCAAGGTGCGCTGGGCGTCGCCCAGCGAATACAGGGCCACCCGGCAGGGCTTGCCTTGGCGGTTCGTCACGGTGATGTCCGTGCTGCGGATGTCGTGGCCCTGCTCGCGCAGGTCGAACACCCGGGCGCTCGCCCGGGCGATGCCCAGGCGGTTCAGCGCGTCCATCGCCGTCATCGGGCCTTCCTTTAGCGCGGCCAGCAGCGCGTTGTTCTGGTCGGCGCTCATKGGTTACAGCCTCACCGGCATCAGCACGTGGGCGACCTGGTCGCGCTCGGTGCCACCGGGTTGGAACAGCATGGCCGCACCCTTGACGCCAGGCCGCAGGTGGACGGTTTCCGTGGTGATGCCCTGCAGCAGCGACAGCATCAGCCGCAAGTCGAACCCTTCGCGGAAGCTGCCGCGCGTCGACTTGACCAGGTCCGTCAGGTCTTCGTGGCTTTCGCCGCTGGTGTTGGTCATCAGGAAGCGGCCTTCCTGCAGTTCCAACGCCACGTTCGCCATCACCACCTGCTTGTCGCCGACCCGCAGCGCAAAGGGCATGAAGCGCCGCAGTGCGGCGACCAGCCCGGCCCGGTCGATGACCACTTCCGGGTGCTTGTCGTTGGGCAGCGGCAGCAGCGGTTCCGGATCGGGCAGGCGCCCGACGTGCTGCAGCCGCACCACCACCGTCAGGTGCCCGTTGTCGATGCGCAGGCTGCCCGCCTGATTGTCCTGCACGTTGGCGATGTGCAGCGTTGCGCCGGTGGCCAGCACGTCCAGCACGCGCTTCAGCTGGTTGTCCGGAATGGAAATGGTGGGGCCGTCGTACGGGAAAGCGACGCGGCCCAGCAGCTTTCCATCCGTGGCCCACACGCGGCCGCGCTCGATGTGCGCCGCCTTTGCCATCGGGCGGACATCGCCATCGTCGGGCGCGTACTCCACCTGGCGCAACGCGGCGGCCAGCGCGACCGGGTCGATGTCGACGGGCTGGAACACGACGTCTTCCTGTGCCGGAAACTCCGTCACGTCATCGCGGTACGGCACTTTGTAGTGGCTGCGCCCGCGGCTGACCTTGCCCTGGTGATCCAGGCGAACTTCGCCGCCTGCACTGGCCGCTGCGTACAGCATGGGCGATGACAGCAGGGCTTCGCCCGCTTCATCCACGCGCGCCGGGATACGGTCGCGCATGTAGGTGTTCAGGTCGGTGGACTCGATGGTGATGCCGTCGCGATCGGTGCGGATCAGCACATGGGACAGCACGTCCAGTGTGGTTTTGCCGGTCACGGCCACGCCTTGCTTTAGGATGGTGGACAGATCGGCGGCTTGTACGGTGGCGCGCATCATGCGTTCTCCAAGGTCTTGGCAGCGTGACGCTGCGCGTGTTGTTCTTTGTGGTAAGCGGCGAGGATCTTTTGAGCCCACGAAATGGGCCGAATGATGGCGGGGCGCTGCGGTTCGTTCCCCTCCGGCACTACGGTGTCGTTGAGGTCGGTGAAGACCTGAATCACGCCGTCACCTCCACCGGTTCCGTCGCATTCCTTGCAGTCACCCGTGTGGCCGCAGTGGTCGCACTCCACTTCGCCGTCGCCCTGGCATTTGTTGCAGGTCGGCTTGCCGTATCCGATAAGCCGCATGCGCCCGTTCGCAAAGACGCCGCCGATTGCGCCGATGTCTTCGTTGTCCAGTTCGCGCGCCGCAAACTCGTCTACGACGGTGCGCGGAACATGGTTTGCGCGGCTCCGCTCCACCAGTTCCATGGCGTCCGCCAGTTCCCATTCGCCCGCCTTTGCGCGGGCCAGTGCATCGCGCTGCAGCTGCGTCATGGTCATGGCCGCGCCCTCAAATGGGTGACGTTGGACAGCGGCAGCGGCGCCTGCAGCAGCGCGTGCGGAACGGGGTGGCCGTTGGCCCGGCACCACTCCACCAGTGCGGTGTCGAACTCGGCGTGTTTGCCGGTGGTGCTGCAGGCGCACTCGACCAGGTGGCCGCCGCCGGCTTCGGCACGGCGCACGTCGTGCATGTGGCGGGCGCGGTGGCCGTTGCGGCAGTTCGGCAGCGGTTCGGCGTGGCTGATCATCCGTTGCATGCGATGTCTCCCAGTGGCGCCAGTTCTCGCACCGCGTTGCGCTGCACCTCGGCCGCATGTGTGCCGTACACGTTGACGGTGGTGGACTTGTGGCGGTGCCTGGCCTGCGCACTGCCGACATCCAGCCCCAGCTTTTCCACGATGTCGCCGATTCGGCGGTGCCGAAAAAGATGCGGGTGCAGGCGCGGCAGGCCGGCGGCGGCGCCGCGGGCGCGCACCATGGTGTAGACGCTCTGGCGGGCAATGCGCACGCCGTTCTGGTTGACGAACATGGCCCGTTCGCCCGGCTTGGCCAGCTTGCCGCGCACCCGCAACCACGCGCGGATGGCTTCGACCGTCTGCGGTTCCAGTCCCACCAC
>NZ_JBGFFG010000168.1:0-7150 GCF_056175765.1 Pseudoxanthomonas sp. LjRoot204_2
GGGGAAACCCTGGCCCTGGATCTTGAAGGCTTCCGTGCCGGCGAGCGCCGCCTTGAAACCCTTCGTGTCCACGTTGGCGAGGTTGTGCGACACCGTGCCCTGCGCCTGCAGCGAAGCGCGGGCGCCGGTCATCGCGACGTAGAGTGCCTTGTCCATGCGTCAGCCTCCGTCGGCCGTGCCGCCATCAACGGATGTTGATGACGGTCTGGGTGATCTGGTCCTGCGTGGACAGCATCTGCGAGTTCGCTTGGAAGTTGCGCTGCGCCACGATCATGTTGACCAGTTGCTCGGTCAGGTCGACGGTCGAAGCTTCCAACGCGCCCGAGGCCACCTGGCCGAAGTCCGACGTGCCCGGCGCGCCGATACGCGGTTCACCGGATGCGAAGCTGTGCGTCCACGTGTTGTTGCCCTGCGACACCAGACCCTGCGGATTGGTGAAATTGGCCAGGCCGACCTGGCCGATGGCGCGGTCCACACCGTTGGAATAGCGCGCATACACCACGCCTTCCGGCGAAACGCTGAACTCGTTGAGCTTGCCGGTGGCGTAGCCGTCCTGGTTCTGGATGCGCTTGGCGAACTGTTCGCCGTACTGCGTGGTGCCGCTGATGTTCATCGTCATGTTGAGCACGCCGGCGCCGGTGCTGGGCGTGAACGGTGCCAGCGTCACCAGGCCGTTGGCCGGCGCGGTCAGCGTGCCGTTGTTGTCGAACTGCACGGTGGTCGGTGCGCCCATGGAGGCGCCGTCCACATAGGTGTGCATCTGCCACTCGTTCGGGTTGGCCGTCTTAACGTAGTACACGGCCTGCTGGTGGGCCACGCCGAGCGAGTCGTACACCGTCACCGAGGTGGTCTCGTTGTAGCTGGCGCTGTCGGTGGGCGAGAACGGCGCGATCGTCGGCTGCGACGCATTGCCGGGCAGGGTCACGCCCAGGTCCACGTTGGTGGTCGGCGAGGGCGCACTATCGGTGGTCAGCAGCTGCAGGTCGACCAGGTTGCCGGTATCGAAGCCTACGCCGTCGGCGCGCGGCGGGAACACCTGCAGGCGGTAACCGTCGGGCGTGGTGACGAAGCCATTCGCGTCGCGCTGGAAGTTGCCGGCGCGGGTATACACGTTGGTGCCGTTGTTGCTGACGGTGAAGAAGCCTTCGCGGTCGATCGCCAGGTCCAGGTAGCGGCCGGTCTGGTTGATGTCGCCCTGCGAGAACTGCTGGGCCACGTTGGTCACCCGCACGCCCGCGCCGATGCCGTTCTGCAGCAGGCCGTAACCGGTGGTGGAGAACACCTCGGCGAACTCCGCGCGCGACTCCTTGAAGCCGCTGGTGTTGACGTTGGCGATGTTGTGCGAGGTAACGTTGAGGTCGGCATTGGCCGCCCTCATGCCGGACAGCGAGCTGTTGAAAGCCATGGAAGACTCCTTGCTGGATGCGGTGGGAGTGAGGTCAGGACGCCGACTTGCCGATGCGCAGCACGTAGTCGAGCGGGGCGGTGCCCAGGCCGGGCAGGTTGAGGTACAGGCCGTCGGAGCCGATGGTCACGCTTTCCACGGTGGCGTCGACGTACGTATTGAGCGCGGTGCCGGTGCCATCGCTGCCGGTATGCGTGGCCTTGATGGAGTACGCGCCGGCCGCCGCGCGTTCGCCGGTGGCCTTGACGCCATCCCAGACGAAGGCGGTTTCGCCCTTGCCGGTGGATTCGACGTCGATGGTGTCCACGACCACGCCACTGGCATCGGTGATCTCGAACGTCACCTTGCCCGCACCCGGGGACATGACCAGGCCCGTGGCATTGCCGGTGGCAGGCAGTGCCACCGAACTGGACGGCACCACGACGGAATGGCCGACCAGCGCCGCGCCCTTCAGCACCTGGTCGCCGGTCAACGCAGAGGAGAAACCGCCGACGGTGGTGTTCAGTTCGCTGATGCCCTGCACGGTCGAGAACTGCGCCAGCTGCGCGACGAATTCGCTGTTGGACAGCGGCTTCAGCGGGTCCTGATGGCTCAGCTGCTCGGTCATCAGGCGCATGAAATCGGCCTGGCCCAGCGTGTCGGCCTTCTTGGTGGTCGCCACACCCGAGGAGGCGGTATTGATGGCGGCGAACGGATCGCCATTGATGGTGGTCATGTGCGTGGTCGCTCGGTGGCGGGGCGTCAGCGGCCCATGGTCAGGGTGGCCAGGGCGAGTTCCTTGGCCGTGTTCAGCACTTCCACGCCGGCCTGGTAGCCGCGCGACGCCGAGATGAGGTTGACCATCTGCGAGACCGGATCCACATCGGGCGCGTAGACGTAGCCGTCGCCGTCGGCCATCGGGTGGCCGGGCTCATAGCGCTTGATCGGTGGCGCATCGCTCTGGCTGATCTCCTTCACCTGCACCGACGTAAGCGAGCCGTCGCCGCGCAGCGGGCGCGCCTGGAACACGGGCTCGATGGGCTTGTAGACCGCATCCGCGGACGAGGCGATGGAATCGGCGTTGGACAGGTTGCTGGCGATCGTGTTCAGGCGCACGGACTGCGCCTGCAGCGCGGAACCGGCGACGTCGAAGATGGGCAGGTTGCTCATGGCATGCCTCCTTACTGGCCGGTGATCGCGGTGAGCATGGTGCGCACCTTGGATTCGATGAAGCTCAGCGAGGCGCGATACTCCAGCGCCGCGCGGCCATAGGCGGCGCGCTCGGTGTCGGCGTCGACGGTGTTGCCGTCCAGGCTGGGCTGCACGCCATCGCGTTCGAACATGCGCGGGGTGGCGTCCTGCAGGGTGAGGTGCAGTTCGTTGGTGGTCCGCAAGGGCGCGGCCCTGGCGGCGGCGTTCTTCAGGGCAGCCTGGAAGTCCAGGTCCTTCGCCTTGTAGTTCGGCGTGTCGGCGTTGGACAGGTTGCTGGCGATCAGCTGCATGCGCTGCTCACGCAGCGGCAGTGCCGCCGCATGGACACCGAGGTAGTTGGAGATGGGATTGGACATGGCACCGCTCCGGCAGACCGTTGCCGGGGATGCTGCARGGCGTGTGCCAGAACGTGCTCTTCCTTCGCCCCGTGCGGCGGGGAGAAGGTGCCCGAAGCGCGTGCCCCATACTCGATACGGGGGCGGATGAGGGGCGCTTTACGCCGCCATTTGCGCTGCCGCCACCTGGTTCAGCCGGAACAGCACGTGCTCGGCCAGCTCGTGCGGGCTGTACTTCGCCACGAAGGCGTTTGCGCCCACGCGTTCGACCATGGCGTTGTTGAACACGCCCGACAGGGACGTGTGCAGCAGCACGTAGAGGCCGGCCAGGCCCGCATGGCGCCGGATTTCCGTCGTCAGCGTGTAGCCGTCCATCGCAGGCATCTCGATGTCGGAAATGACCATGGCGTAGCGTTCGGCCGGGTTCTCGCCGGCGGCGTGCACCTGCAAGAGGTGGTCCAGCGCCTGGCGCCCGTCGGATAGCAGGGTGGCAGTGACGCCCAACTGCTCCAGTACGCTGCGGATCTGCGAGCGCGCGACACGCGAGTCGTCGACCACCAGCACCTGCATCGGCGGGGCACCGGCGGGCAGGGCCATCTCCGGCGCCAGCGTGGCGTCCATGCGCGACTGGCAGATGTCCGCCAGCACGCTTTCCACGTCGATCACTTGGATCAATTCGCCCTGGAAACGCGTCACCGCGGTCAGGAAGCTGTTTTCCGCGCCCAGTTCCGGCGGCGGATGGATGTCTTCCACCGCGATGTTGACGATGCGCTCCACGCCGCTGACCAGGAACCCCTGGATGGACCGGTTGAACTCGGTGACCACCAGGTAGTTGGGCGCGTTCTCGGGATTGGGGTCCCGCTCGGGGTGGCGGATGCTCAGTCCCAGGTCCAGCACGGGGACGGAACGGCCGCGCACGTCGGCCACGCCCACGAATTCGGTGGGCAGTCCGGGAAGCTGGAACAGGGGCGGGCGGCGCAGGACTTCCTGCACCTTGAAGACGTTGACGCCAAAAAGCTGACGCCCGCCCAGGCGGAACAGCAGCAATGCGAGGCGGTTGTGGCCGGCCAGGCGGGTGCGCTGGTCGATGCGGTTGAGCAGGTCCTGGGTCATGGACAACTTATCGGCACGCCCAAGGGGTGCTTGAGCGGCGTTGCACTTTCCTTCGCCCCGCCTGCGGGGAGAAGGTGCCCGGAGGGCGGATGAGGGGCGGGCGCGGCGCCTGATCGAGCGCCGGCGCGTCAYCGCTTCGTTCGCCCCTCACCCGCCTTCGGCACCCTCTCCCCGCTGCGCAGGGCGAGGGGCAGGAACTGGCACACGCTTTGYACCCACCCCGCCGATGAACCACCGGAGCCCGCCCATGCTGCTGCGCCTGACCACCGCCCTGATCGGCGGTCTGACCGCATGCGCCGTGCTCGCCGCGGACTTCCAGCCGGTCGACAGCATCAAGGCCGCTGCCCTCGGCGCCTTGCCTGCGGGCAGCGAAGCCGAGGCCACGCTCGATCCCGCCCTGCGCCTGCCGCGCTGCGGTGCCGCGCTGGTGGCGCGCATCCAGGGCAGCAACAACGTGGAAGTCAGTTGCCCGCAGGATGCCGGCTGGCGCCTGTTCGTGCCCGTGCGCGTGCGCCGCAGCCAGACCGTGCTGGTGCTGGCGCGTGGCGTGGCGCCAGGCGAGACCATCACCGCCGATGCCTTCGTCGCCGAGCGCCGCGATGCTTCCCGCGTCGTCGGGGCGGCTGTCGCCGATCCGGCGCAGGCGGTGGGCCGGGTCGCGCGACGCATGCTTTCTGCCGGGACGGTGCTGGCGTCGACCGACCTGGTCGCGCAGCGCCTGGTCCGGCGCGGCGACAATGTGGCGCTGGTGTCCCGGCGCGGGGGCGTGGAAGTCCGCGTCGCCGGCAAGGCATTGGCCGATGCAGGCGAGAACGAGCGGGTGACCGTCGAAAACCTGTCCTCGCGCCGCGTGGTGCAGGGTGTGGTCGGGCCGGGCGGCGACGTCTGGGTGAGTCGATGAAAATAATTCGCGATCGGCCCTCAAGATGTCCCGCGGGGTGCCGATACCGACGCTGGGTGGAAGGACATCGGGCAGAAAACGGGCCTTCCTCGGAATTGTGCGATCCGTCACTAAAGTCGACCGGGTGGCGGCCGATAACTCCTTTGAACCCTGTTACAGGTGACTGACATGAACCAGAAAATCGAAGGCACTCCCCCTGCCGCCATCCGCAGCACAGGCCCCTTGGGTGGCCGTGTCGCCCCGGCGGGCGCCGACCGTTCCAGCCCCGTGGAAGCCAGCGCGGCAGGCGACAGCCTGCGCCTGACCGGCGAGGCCACCAGCCTGCAGGCCATGCAGCGCGAACTGTCCACCGCCCCGGCGATCAACGAGGCACGCGTGCAGGCCGTGCGCGAAGCGCTGCAGGCCGGCACGTACAAGATCAACGGCGAGGCCATCGCCGACGGCATGCTCGGCCTGGAAGACCAGCTGGGCGGCTGAGCACCATGACGCACGCCCCCCTCCAGCGACTGTCCGCGGCCCTGGAAGAGGAGCGTCGCGCCATCGTCGAGCACGACGTGGAAGCGCTCGTGCGCTGCACCCAGGACAAGCTGGACGCGCTGCGGGCGCTGGAAGGCGCCGCCGCCGGCTACGGCTTCCCGGACGAACTGCGCCAGCGCCTGGCCGAACTCGCCGACATGAACCACGCCAATGGCATCCTGCTGGCGCGTCGGCGTCGCGAAGTGAACTGGGCGCTGCGCCACCTCGGCCGCACCGAAAGCCACGGCGCCTACGACGCCCAGGGCCAGACATCGACGAACGCCGCCCCGCGTCCGATCGCGGTGGCCTGAGCCCGGTGCCGGATCCGCAAACTGCGACACCGCACCTTGCCGCTCCTGCGGCCGCGCCGGATACTGGCGCCCCATCATCGCCGCCACCCGATCCATCCGTGGCCACAGACCCGCTGACGAATCCGCCTTCCGGCGCCTGCACCGTGGACGACATCCCGTCCTTCGCCGATCTCAAGGCGCTGGCCGAACTGATGGACGATGGCTACCTGCTGTGCCGTGGCGATGCGCGTCCGTTGCACGCCAATGCAGCCGCCCGCGCGCTGGTGAACGATGAAGGCGACGTGCTGGCCGCGCTGTCCCGCCTGTTGCCCGCCGACGCGATCCGCATCGCGCGCGAGACCGGGCGCTGGAATGCCGACCTCACGCTCGACGACGGCCTGGTGCTGCAGGTGCGCGCGTACTTCCACGACAGTCCGGGCGGCGGCCACTGCATGGTCGTGTTCCACGACGTGAGCGAGGCGCATGCGCGCCAGCAGGAACTGCAGCGTCGCCATGCACAGCTCCGGCAGACGCTGGTGCGGCTGGCCGGTGCGCAGGAGCAGCTGGTCCAGTCGGAGAAGATGGCCTCCATCGGCCAACTCGCGGCCGGCGTTGCGCACGAGATCAACAATCCGATCGGTTACGTGCACTCGAACCTCGGCTCGCTGCAGGAATACCTGCACAGCCTGTTCTCGCTGATCGAAGTCTACGAGCGCGCGCTGCGCCTGCCGGACCCGAAGACGATGCTGCCCGAGATCGAGGACCTGCGTGCACGCGCCGACATCGACTTCATCACCGGCGACCTGCCGCAGCTGATGTCCGAGTCGCGCGAAGGCATCGAGCGCGTCACCGCGATCGTGCGCAACCTCAAGGATTTTTCGTACTCCGGGCGCGACGACAGCTGGAAGTCCGCCGACCTGCATGCCGGCCTCGATTCCACCATCAACATCATCTGGAACGAGCTGAAGTACAAGGTCACCCTGGAAAAGCAGTACGGCAAGCTGCCGCTGGTGCAGTGCCGCCCCTCCGAGTTGAACCAGGTGTTCATGAACATCCTGCTCAACGCCAGCCATGCCATCGACGAACGCGGCACGATCACCGTGGCCACCGGGGTGGAGGGCGACGAGGTGTGGATCGAGATCCAGGACAGCGGACACGGCATCCCCGACGAGATCCTGCAGCGCATCTTCGATCCGTTCTTCACCACCAAGCCGGTCGGCARSGGCACCGGGCTSGGCCTSTCGATTTCCTACGGGATCGTGAAGAAGCACAACGGGCGCATCGAAGCGCGCAACGTGCCGGGCGCCGGCGCCTGCTTCCGCATCGTGCTGCCGATCCGGCAGCCGAGTCTCGACGCGGCGTGACATCACTTCCTTCTCCCCGCTCGGCGGGGAGAAGG
>NZ_JBGFFG010000169.1:0-7144 GCF_056175765.1 Pseudoxanthomonas sp. LjRoot204_2
CTGGCGGCGATGGCGCTGACCTGCCTGGCGGCCAGCGCGGCCTGGGGCTTCGCCTTCGAGCCCTTCACGAGCTATCCGGTAGTGCTTGCGTGCCTGCCTTTCCTCGCGATCTATCCGACGGCCATCGGCATCGCGACCCATTCGCTTGCGCGCAGGGCGCGGCAGCAGAAGGACCTGCTCGAGAAGATGGCGCGCTTCGATGCCGCGACCGGATTGATGAACCGCCAGCAATGGCTGCACGCGGCGACCCACGAGCTCAAACGCTACCAGCGCGCCGGGCGTACCGCAGTGCTCGTCTTGATCGACATCGACCGCTTCAAGGACATCAACGACGGCTACGGCCATACGGTCGGGGACGAGGTGGTGGAAGAGTTCGCCCGCCTGCTGAAAGCCTGTCTGCGTGATGTCGACACGAGCGGACGCTACGGCGGCGACGAGTTCGGCGTGGTGATGCCCGACACGCGATGGGAAGAGGCCATCGTGGCCGCCGAGCGCCTGCGCCGGCAGGTCGCGGCGTGCGGATTCTCCAAGCGTGCGTTGCGGTGCACCGTCAGCATCGGCCTGGCGGAATCCCATGCGGGCATCGCGTCGGTGTCGGACTGGATCAACAGCGCCGACAGTGCCCTCTACCGCGCGAAGGCCCAGGGGCGCGACTGCATCGTCGTCGGCTGCTGAGGCGCGCTCAGTCGAGCAGGGCGTCGACCACGGCCGTGGGTTGTTTCATCCAGGCGAAGTGATCGGCGCGTGCGCCCAGGCGTGCATGGTCGAGCACCGTCACGTGGGCGGGACTCCCGGGCAGTTTCGCCATCAAGGCCCGCAGCGAACTTTCCGGAGCCAGCCAGTCATCGTCGAACAACACGCCGCGCACAGGCGCACGCACGCCTCGCATGCCGGCGTCCAGGTCCACCGGCCAGCCCGCTGCGCGATAGCGGCCGCTCAACCCCACCCGCGCCCAGTCGCGGATCAAACCGCGTGCTTCATCGCCACCGAAGCCCAGTCGGCGACCGGGCAGGGCGCCACAGGCGCGTGCCAGCCAGGGCGCGAACTGGTAGAAGAATGGCAGCGCGTAACCACGCGGCGCGGGGAACGTTCGCCAGTATGGCGTTCCGCTGGCGACCAGCCAGAGGCTCGCGAACGCGTCGGCAGCCTGACCTGCATGGCAGGCCGCCAGCTGGCCGCCCAGGCTGTGGCCGCCGATGCGATGGGGAATGTCCCGCAGGCGACCACGCATCGCGGCGTGGCTGAGCGGCAGGTCGGTGCCCAGCAACTCGCGATAGCCCCAGTCCGTGTGCCGTCCGGCGCGGAGCGAACTGCTGCCATTGCCGCGCCATTCGTGCACGAAGACCGCGATGCCGCGGGCGGCCAGCATCTCGGCGAACGGCAGGTAATGACGCGCCGCGACCCCCAGCGCGGGTACCCACAGGAGCGTGGAGACGGGATGGGTCGGAATACGGGCGACCAGGGTGTAGCCGTGACCATCCTGCGATTGCAGCGGAATGTCTTCCGCAAGCCGGGACGTGTCGGTGGCATTCATGCGGTCGGTGCAGCCCCGGTGTGGTCCAGCACGACGATGTCGCTGCGTCCCGGCCGATAGCCGCCGCGCAACGCAGCGTGCACGTAGTCCGAAGCGGCGAGGCATGCCGCCTTCATCGCCATGCCTTGCGCGCCACGCGCCGCGATGGCGGAAGCGAGCGTGCAGCCGGTGCCATGGGCTTCCAGGGCCAGGCGCGGGTGCGAAGTTTCGGTCATTCCGTCCGCATCGACGTACAGGTCCACCACATCGCCGTCGCCCGGCAGATGGCCACCCTTGAGGAACACGGCTCGGGCGCCCAGCGCCAGCAGGTCGTTCGCGGCCCTGCGCATCGCCGGCGCATCGGCAATGGCGCGCCCGAGCAGCAGTTCCGCTTCCGGAAGATTCGGCGTCACCACGTCCGCCAGCGGCAGCAACCGTGTGCGCAGTGCTTGCAGGGCGCTGTCTTCCAGCAGCTTGGCGCCGCTGGTGGCCACCATGACCGGATCGACCACCACCGTGGCCGGGCGATGCACGCGCAAGGCCTCGGCCACCACGCCGATGACGTCGGCGGTCGCCAGCATGCCCAGTTTCACGGCGCGCACGTCGAAATCGTCGAAGCATGCGTCAAGCTGCGCGCGGAGGAAATCCATCGGCGGCACGTTTACCGCGGTAACGCCCCGCGTGTGCTGTGCGGTGAGCGCGGCGATGGCGGAGAGGCCATGCACGCGGTGGGCGGCGAAGGTCTTSAGGTCGGCCTGGATGCCGGCACCGCCRCCGSWGTCGGARCCGGCGATGGTCAGGGCGGAAACCACGGAGGGAACGGTCATGCGCGGATTGTGCCATCCGTACGCGGGCGGGTGGCGGGGCGGGTCACGCCGTCGGCGACCGTGCGCGCATCCACTGGCGATACAGCACGTAGCCGACGCCGGTGCAGCCGGTCAGCAGCGCCGGCGCCAGCAGGGCGTCGTAACCGACTTGCCGATACAGCCAGGCGCCGAGCACGCCACCGCCCAGGAAGCCGCTGATGATCAGGGCGCTGAGCGTCAGTCGCCTTACCGGCAACGGCATGCCGCGCAGCAGGTGCCCCAGGCCGATGCCGAGGTCGGTGAACATGCCACTGAGGTGGGTGGTACGCACGGCGGCACCGCTGTAGGTCGTGACCATCGCGTTCTGCAGGCCGCAGGCCACGGCAGCGAGCAGGGCACCCCAGATCTGTTCCTGCTTGAACAGCGGGACCGCGGCGATCAGCAGCACGGCCTCCAGCGCGAGCACCACGCCGTACCGGCGGCCGAGTTTCAGCGTCTGGTCCTGGATGATCAGGCCGCTGAGCATCGCGCCGAGGCAGAACGCGATCAGCACGCCCCACAGGTGGATCACCGCACGCAGGTCGCCCTGCGCGATCGCCGCACCCAGCAGGCTGGTGGTGCCGGTCAGATGGCTGACCGCCTGGTGTTCGAACCCCAGGTAGCCGATGACGTTGACCATGCCGGCCACGCAGGCCAGCAGCACGGCACCGATCCAGACCCAGCGGGGAAGTTGGAGGCCCATGGCGTCAATGAGCCCCGCGTGCAGAACGCGGACCTCGTCCCGGCCACAGCCATGCAAGCGACCAGGCGGCACAGACCGGAAGGAGTTCGGACGCCCAATACTTCCATGCTGAATAGTCGAGGGTTACGTCCAACAGCACCTTCAGGATGCCGGCGCCTATCGACTGGACCAGTACCCAGGCAAGCAGCAGATGGAGCCCGCGCCAACGCGCGATTCCGGTGGAGAACCACCAGTAGGCGACCGTCGCAAACAGGATATATCCACTTGTGCGGACGACGTTGAAGGACGCGAATCCAACATCATCCGGGGCGAACCGGAACAGGAATAGCGAGAGCAACATGCTGGTGCCAATGGACCATGTAGCCAGTGCCGAGAACAGGACGACGCCACCCAGCAGGACGCGCCGCCATTGCACGCCAAACTTCAGCGCTGCGGCGGCATCCGTGGGGGCGGCGGCGGATGCGTAGCGTGTCGGCGTGTAGGGATCATGCATGGCTGCCTGCTCTGGTGTCGCCACGCAGGCCGCAAGGGCCAGCGTGGCGATCGATACCGCTACAGCACTTCCGACGCGTAATCCGCCAGGCGCGAGCGCTCGCCGCGTCGCAGCGTGATGTGCGCGCTGTGCGCCCAGTTCTTGAAGCGGTCCACCGCGTAGGTCAGGCCCGATGTCGTCTCCGTCAGGTAGGGCGTGTCTATCTGTTCCACGTTGCCCAGGCAGACGATCTTGGTGCCGGGGCCGGCGCGGGTGATCAGCGTCTTCATCTGCTTCGGCGTGAGATTCTGCGCCTCGTCGAGGATCAGGTAGCGCGACAGGAACGTACGGCCACGCATGAAGTTCATCGAACGGATCTTGATGCGCGAGGCGAGCAGGTCATTGGTCGCCGCACGGCCCCAGGCGCCGCCTTCCTGGTTGTGCGTCAGCACTTCCAGGTTGTCGGTAAGCGCGCCCATCCACGGCGTCATCTTCTCTTCCTCGGTGCCCGGCAGGAAGCCGATGTCCTCCCCGACGCTGACCGTGGCGCGGGTCATGATGATCTCGCGGTAGCGCTGCTGGTCCATCGTCTGCGCCAGGCCGGCGGCGAGCGCGAGCAGCGTCTTGCCGGTGCCGGCGGTGCCGAGGAGGGTGACGAAATCGACTTCGGGATCCATCAGCGCGTTGAGCGCGAAATTCTGTTCGCGGTTGCGCGCATTGATGCCCCACACCGCATGCTGGCTGTGGCGGAAGTCGTCGACGATCTGCAGCGTCGCCTTGTCGCCCTCGACCTTGCTGACGCGGAATTCGGACTCGTCGTCGCCGGGCAGGTACAGGTACTGGTTGGGGTACCAGCCCGCGCCATCGGCCATCGTCACTTCGTAGAACGTGCGGCCCTTGTCGGTCCACGAGCGCAGGTCCTTGCCATGGCGTTGCCAGAAATCCTCCGGCAGCGGATCGGCGCCGGTGTACAGCAGGCTGAAATCGTCGAGCGCGCGATCATTCTCGTAGTCCTCCGACACGATGCCGGCGATCGCCGCCTTGATGCGCAGGTTGATGTCCTTGGAGACGAACACCACCGGGATCTCCGGCTCGCTCTCCTTCAGCGCGAGAATGGCGCCGAGGATGGCGTTGTCGGGAATGACCGCACCGAAGCTCTTGCCGGCATCGAAATGGCTGGTCTGGAAGCGCAGCAGGCCCGCGCTCTGTGAGCCGCGCAGCTGCAGGCTGTTGGGCTGCACGAGCGGAATGCCGGCGGCCAGGTTGTCCAGGCCGGACGCCTCGACCAGTTCGTTGAGGAAGCGGCTGACCTGCCGCGCGTTGCGGCTCGCTTCCGAGGTTCCCTTCTTGCCGTTGTCCAGTTCCTCGATCACCTGCATCGGCAGGAAGACGTCGTGCTCCTCGAACTTGAACAGCGCGGTGGGGTCGTGCATCAGCACGTTGGTGTCCAACACATAGATACGCTTGCTACGGGTCATTCGGGCAACCTCATCGAGGAAGATGTGTGAACACGGGCAACATTTCCGCGGACAGCAGCGAACCACCATGACCCGCCGCGGCGCGGGATGGTGGGTGGAAGGGAAGGGGATTTCGTCACTGGGCCTGGTGGGCCTTCAGCGCGTCCAGCACGGCGTCGGCATGGCCGGGAACCTTCACGCCGCGCCACTCCTGCACGATGCGGCCGTCCGGCGAGATCAGGAAGGTGCTGCGCACCACRCCCAGCACCTTGCGGCCATACATGTTCTTCTCGTGGATCACGTCGAAGGCCTTGCACAGCGCTTCGTCGGCGTCGCTCACTAGCGGGAACCTGAAGCCCTGCTTGGCGCAGAAGTTGTCGTGCGATTTCACCGAGTCGCGCGAGACGCCCAGTACGGTGGCGTCGAGCTTGGCGAACTTCGGCAGCAGCGCGTTGAAGTCCAGACCCTCGGTGGTGCAGCCGGGAGTGCTGTCCTTCGGATAGAAGTAGAGCACCAGCCATCGGCCGGCGTAGTCGGCGAGGGTGGCGGTCTCGCCGCCAGACAGGGCCAGCGGCAGTTTCAGTGTCGATTTGGGCAGGGCTTTCGCGCTTTTCGCCGTCATCGTCAGAACTTCATCGGATCCATGATCGCGTCCAGGTTCAGATGGTCGCAGAATTCGAGGAAATCGTCGCGCAGCGCGGCGATGTGCATGTTGGCCGGCACGCCGATGGTGACCTGCGCCGAGAACATCTCCGCCCCGGTCTGCATCGCGCGGTAGCGCGTGCTCTGCAGGTTCTCGATGGTGATCCCCTGGCGGTCGAAGAAGTCCGCCAGCTGGAACAGGATGCCAGGCTTGTCGGCGGCCACCACTTCCACGATGTACGGCAGCAGGTTGGACTGCACCACCTTCGGCCCGGTGCGGTAGAACACCAGCTTCAGGCCGTCGTCGCGCTCGAGCCGCGACAGCATGGCTTCCAGCTTCGCCACCGCGTCCCACGACCCGGTCGCGAGCGCGGTCACCGACACGTCGCGGCCCACCGTGGACAGCCGCGCGTCCACCAGATTGCAGCCGCTGTCGGCGATCCGGCGCGTCACCGACAGGAGCGGCGATTCCGGATGCGTCGTATAGGCGGTGATCAGGAGGTGGTTTTCGGTCGGCGAAGGCCGGGGCGTGGAATCGGTCAAGAGAGCTTCCGGCGTTGCGGTCAGGCTGAATGGCGGCCGGGCAGCGGCCCGACGACGCAGGCAGCATACTTGCCCGCCCTTTGAGCCCGCAAGTAACATGCGGCCGACATTGCAGGCGGACCGGGACGACCGCGCTCACGGGCGCTTCCGGTGCGCCGGATCCCCACCGAGAGCCTCCCCTTGCACCTTTCCGGCAGCATCACCGCACTGGCCACGCCGTTTTCGGCGTCGGGCGAACTCGACCTGCACGCCTGGCGCGCGCTGCTGAAACAGCAGCTCGACGGCGGCACGCAGGGCGTGGTGGTGGCGGGTTCGACCGGCGAAGCGGCGGCGTTGTCCGACGACGAGTACGACACGGTCCTGCGCATCGCGGTGGAAGAGGTGCGTGGGCGCCTTCCCGTGTTGGCCGGCACCGGCCAGATGAATACCGCCAGGACCATCGCGGCGACCCGCCGTGCGGCCGCGGGCGGCGCGCAGTTCGCGCTGGTGGTGACGCCGCCCTATGTCCGGCCGACGCAGGCAGGCCTGGTGGCCCACTATCGCGCCGTCGCCGACCTGGGCGGCCTGCCGGTCGTTCTCTACAACGTGCCGGGCCGGACCGGCTGTGACCTGCTGCCGGAAACGGTCGCCGAACTCGTCGACCACCCGAACATCGTCGGCATCAAGGAAGCGCGTTCCGAGCCCGAGCGCATGTCCGCACTGCTGGCGCTGCGCACGCCGGGCTTCGCCATCCTGAGTGGTGACGACCCGACCGCGTCGCGCGCGATCCTGGCCGGAGCCGATGGCCTGATCTCGGTCGGGTCCAATGCGTTGCCGCGCACGTTCCGCCGCCTGTGCGACGTGGCGCGCGCCGGTGATGCCGCGGCCGCGTCAGCGCTGGACGCGCAGCTGCAGGAGATCTACGCCTTCCTCGGCGTCGAATCCAATCCCATTCCGGTGAAGGCGCTGCTGCAGCGTGCGGGGTTCGGC
>NZ_JBGFFG010000170.1:0-7103 GCF_056175765.1 Pseudoxanthomonas sp. LjRoot204_2
GTGGAACACCTCGCCGCCGGCCACGATGCCTTGGTCCTCATGCCGACCGGCGCCGGCAAGTCGCTGTGCTATCAGGTGCCTGCGCTGTTGCGCGACGGCACCGGCATCGTCGTCTCCCCGCTGATCGCGCTGATGCAGGACCAGGTGGACGCCCTGCGCCAGCTCGGCGTGCGCGCCGCCTTCCTGAACTCCTCGCTGGCCGCCGACGAGGCCCAGCAGGTCGAACAGGCCCTGCTGCAGGGCGAGCTGGACCTGCTCTACGTCGCGCCGGAGCGGCTGCTGACCGGCCGCTTCCTGTCGCTGCTGGACCGCAGCCGCATCGCGCTGTTCGCCATCGACGAAGCGCACTGCGTGTCGGCGTGGGGCCACGATTTCCGTCGCGAATACCTGGAACTGACCCTGCTGCACGAGCGCTGGCCCGACGTGCCGCGCATCGCGCTGACCGCCACCGCGGATCCGCCGACGCAGCGCGAGATCGCCGAGCGCCTGAACCTTGTCGACGCCGAGAAGTTCGTCAGCTCGTTCGATCGTCCCAACATCCGCTATACCGTCGTGCAGAAGGACAATGCCCGCCACCAGCTGCGCGACATGCTGCGCAAGCACAAGGGCGAGGCCGGCATCGTCTACTGCCTGTCGCGCAAGCGGGTCGAGCAGTTCGCGGACTATCTCGCCGAGCAGGGTTTCAATGCCCTGCCGTACCATGCCGGACTCGACGCGAGCGTGCGGGCGCACAACCAGCGCCGCTTCCTGCGCGAGGAAGGGATCGTCATGGTGGCGACCATCGCCTTCGGCATGGGCATCGACAAGCCCGACGTGCGCTTCGTCGCCCACRTGGACCTGCCCAAGTCGATGGAAGGCTACTACCAGGAGACCGGCCGTGCCGGCCGCGATGGTGAAGCAGCCGAGGCGTGGCTCTGCTATGGCTTGGGCGACGTGGTGCTGCTGAAGCAGATGATCGAACAGGGCGAGGCCGGCGAAGAACGCAAGCGGCTGGAGCGGCGCAAGCTGGACCAGCTGCTGGGCTACTGCGAATCCACCCAGTGCCGCCGGCAGGTGCTGCTGGCCGGCTTCGGCGAAACCTATCCGCACGAATGCGGCAACTGCGACAACTGCCTGAGTCCGGCCGAGACCTGGGATGCCACCGAGGCCGCGCAGAAGGCGCTGAGCTGCGTGTATCGCAGCGGCCAGCGCTTCGGCGTGAACCATGTCATCGACGTGCTGCGCGGCAGCGAGAGCGAACGCATCCGCCAGTGCGGCCACGAGCACCTGACCACCTACGGGATCGGCAAGGATCTGGACGCCACGACGTGGCGCAGCGTATTCCGCCAACTCGTGGCCTGCGGCCTGCTGGAGGTCGAAGCCGAGTTCGGCAGCCTGCGCCTGACCGAAGGCAGTCGCGCCGTGCTGCGCGGCGAGCGCCGCCTGCAGCTGCGCAAGGAACAGCGCGAACGCCGCGAACGCGACCGCAGCCCTCGCAGCGGCGTCCCGGTGCAGGCCGCCGACCTGCCGCGTTTCCAGCGTCTCCGCGACCTGCGCGCGGAGCTGGCCCGCGAGCAGAACGTGCCCGCCTACGTCATCTTCCACGACAGCACGCTGCGCAACATCGCCGAGCAGCAGCCGGCCACGCTGGCCGACCTGGCGCGGGTGGGCGGCATTGGTGGCGCCAAGCTCGAGCGCTACGGGCAACGCGTCCTGGACGTGCTGCGCGCGGTCGGGTGACGCTCCGCGTCGCGCGGGCGTTTTATCCAGCCCGCGTTCAATCCGCGGCTGGTAGCGTTCGTGCAAGGTCGGCCAGCCGGCGGACCGCGCTTCCGGGATTGCCCATGAAGACGTTGCCCCTCGCCCTGCTGGCCCTGCTTAGCGCCTCGTCGGCATCGGCCCAGTCGAATGCCGAAGCGCTGGATCTCAGCCTGCCCTCCTCCGCCGCATACCGTCAGGATCCGCCCGGCACCTGGTATGGCGATACGCAACCGGCACGCCCGAAGAAGGGCGCGTCGCCGGCCACTCCGGTCGATCCCTGCGTCCGCTACGGCGATGAGGATGGCGACGGCGTGTCGGGCAGCGTCACCGCAGGCGTCGGCTACAGCAAGGGCCATGGCCGCAGCACCTACAACGCAGCGAACCTCAACCTCTGCAAGACCACGTACGACGACGAAGGCAAGCCGCGCACCTTCAATCTCAACATCAACGTGGACCGGTACGATGGTCCCGGCGGGTATTACGGCCCGCACGGCGGCTATCCCGCCGGTCCGATGATGCGCGGCGCGCCGCGCCCGTAGGCGTATCAGTCGCGCGTGGCGACGCGTGCGACCGCTGCCACCGCCGTCAGCAGCAGGACGAGCAATCCCAGCGCGGTCGCCAGCGAGGTGAGCTTGGCGATGAAGCCCAACGCCGCCGGTCCCAGCAACACACCCGCATAGCCCATCGTGGTGACCGCCGCGACCGCCAGGTGCGTGGGCATGCTGCGCTGGCGACCGGCAGCGGAAAACATCACCGGCACCACGTTCGCCGCGCCGGCACCGACCAGGGCGAAGCCGGCGAGTCCGGCCAGGGGCGACGCGACCAGGACGACCAGCGCGAACCCGGCGGCGGCAAGCAGCGCGCCGCACACCACGACCCGGAACGCACCCAGGGCATGCACGATCCGGTCGCCGGTCAGGCGGCCGATCGTCATCGTCACCGCGAAGGCGACGTACCCGAAACCGGCGATGGCAGGGTCAGCGTCACGCACCGATGTCAGGAACACCGCGCTCCAGTCCAGTACCGCCCCCTCCGACAGGAACATCGCAAAGCACACCGCGCCGATCAGCAACACACGTCCACGCGGCAGCACGAACGCCGGATGATCGCCTCCGTCCCCTTCCAGCAGCAGCCCGCGGCGGCAGGTCGCCAGCAGCAGCGCCGCAACGATCGCCATGGCGACGATCGCCGACAACGGCGACGCGCCGAGCGCCAGGGCGCCTGCGACACCCCCGGCGCCGGCGATGCCGCCGACGCTGTACATGCCATGGAAGCCGGACATCATCGCGCGGCCGCCAGCGCGTTCGACGATCACCGCCTTCACGTTCATCACCACGTCGAGCACGCCCATGCCCGCACCGAAGAGCGCCAGTACCAGCGCAAGCAGGGGAAGGGTCGGCGCCAGCATCAGTGCCGGCATGCACGCGCAGATCACCGCCCCCGCCGCCAGCATCACGCGTCGGCATCCGAATCGGGCCGCCAGGCCGCCCGCCAGCGGCATCATCAGCACCGATCCCACGCCCAGGCACAACAGCATCAGGCCCAACTGCCCGTCGTCCAGCGCAAGCCGGCGTTTGGCGAACGGAATCAGCGGCGCCCAGGCGGAGATGGCGAACCCTGCCACGAAGAAGACGACGCGCGTGGCGATGCGCTCGCGCGCGCCCACGACCGGCGTCGCCGCTTCATGCCAGGTCATGCGGACTCAGGGAGCCAGCAGTTCGAACGTCACTGCGTCGCCGACGGCGCTGGAYGGCGCGACCCACAGGTCGAACAGACCGGGTTCGGCGACGGGGCGGTTGTCGACGCCGTGGAATTCGAGATCGGCGCGTGTCAGCGTGAACACCACCTCCTGGGATGCGCCTGCCGCCAGCGCGATCTTGCGGAAGCGTTTCAGCTCGCGCACCGGCCGCACGCGGCTGGCGGTGCGGTCGCGCAGGTAAAGCTGCACGACCTCTTCGCCATCGCGCGTGCCCTGGTTGGCGACGCGCGTGCGGATGGTCAGCGCTTCGTCCCAACCCAGGCGCGCCGTGTCGAGTTGCGGCACGCCGTAGTCAAAACGGGTGTACGACATGCCATGGCCGAACGGATACAGCGCGGCGTGGCTGACTTCGCGCCAGCGCGTCTGAAAGAAGCGCGGCGTACCCGGCACATTGGGGCGTCCGGTCGCCGGATGGTTGTAGAAGTACGGCTGCTGCCCGGCATCCTGCGGAAAACTCACCGGCAGCCGTGYCGACGGGTTGTAGTCGCCGAACACGACGTCGGCGAGCGCGGGACCGGTCTGTGTGCCGAGGAACCAGCCCACCAGGATCGCCTGCGCATCGCGCACCGCACCTTCCAGCGCCAGCGCGCGACCGTTGCGCAACACCACGACGACCGGTGTGCCCGCCGCGGCCACCGCTTCCGCCAGCGCCTGCTGCGCGGCCGGGATCACGATCTGCGTGCGCGACTGCGCCTCACCGGAAAACTCGTGCGGCTCGCCCAGCGCCAGCAATACGACATCGGCCTCGCGCGCAGCCGCCACTGCCGCCTCGATGCCGCCTTCGAGCGGTGCCTCGATGCCACTGCCCGGCACCACCACCAGCGCGGAGGGATCCTCCAGCGCGGCGCGCACGCCCGTCTCCATGTCGACCATGCGTGAGGCGTCGCCGAAGATGTTCCAGCAGCCGCCGAGGTTGGCGGTGTCCTGGGCGAACGGCCCGATCAGCGCGATGCGCTGGCCGGCCTTCTTCAGGGGCAGCAGGTTGCCTTCGTTCTTCAACAGAACGACCGAGCGGCGCGCGCAGTCGCGTGCCAGCGCATCGTGCGCAGCGATGTGCGACTGGTCGGCTTSGCGCCCGGCATCCAGGCAGCGGTAGGGATCGTCGAACAGGCCAACCGCGGCCTTGACGTGCAGCACGCGGCGCACGGCCTCGTCGACCTCGTCCATGGTCAGGCGACCCTGCTCGACCAGCGTGGCGACGTGGCCGGCATAGATGCCGCTCTGCAGGCTCATGTCCAGTCCGGCCGACAGCGCCTTCTGCGCGGCGTCGGCCTCGTCGCTGGCATAACCGTGCGCCACCAGCTCCAGGTCGGAGGTGTAGTCCGAGACGACGAAACCCTCGAACTTCCACTCGCCGCGCAGGATGTCGGTCAGCAGCTCGCGGTTGGCCGAGGCGGGCACGCCGTTGATGTCGTTGAACGAACTCATCAGCGTCAGCGCGCCGGCATCGATCGCCGCCTTGAACGGCGGCAAGTGCACGTCGCGCAGGGTCTGCGGCGCCATGTCCACGAAGTTGTAATCCAGTCCCGCGGAGATCGCGCCATAGGCGGCGAAATGCTTGGGCGTGGTCAGCAGCGAATCGGACGCCGTCAGGTCGTCGCCCTGGAAGCCGCGCACGCGGGCGGCGGCGAACTCGCAGGACAGGTAGACGTCTTCGCCCGACGTTTCGGCGACGCGGCCCCACCGCTGGTCGCGTGCGACGTCGACCATCGGCGCGAACGTCCAGTGGATTCCCGCGGCCGTGGCCTCCCTGGCGGTGGCGCGCGCGGTGCGCTCGGCGAGGTCGGGCTCGAAGCTGGCCGCTTCACCCAGCGGMATCGGGAASAYGGTGCGMAWGCCRTGGATCACGTCGGCGCCSWRCAGCAGCGGAATGCCGAGTCGGCTTTCCTCCACCGCGATGCGCTGCGCCTCACGGCCTTCCGCCACGCCCACGCCATTGAAGAGCGCACCGACGCGACCGCTGCGGATCTGCTCGCGCACCTGCTCGGCATCGCGCGCGAAGGTTTCCGGATTGAACTCGAACGCGAACGGCCGCAACGCATCGGCAAAGGCGCCCAGCTGGCCGATCTTCTCCTCCAGTGTCATGGCGGCGATCAGGCCCTCGATCCTTCGCTGATGCGGCATGTAAGCGATCCTCCCCGGAACGCGGGTATGACAGGGCAAGCATTATGAAAACGTTTACAGTCATGGTCAAACGCCCGGCCGCGGCCCCGTGCGCACCTGGATCGAGGCGCCCGGGAGCGCGTTCGAACCGCTCAGCCGGCCATGCCGGCGTGACGCAGCAAGGCCTCGATGCGCGGCGCGCGGCCGCGGAACGCGCGGAAGTTCTCGGCCGCGCTGCGGCTGCCGCCACGCGCCAGCACCTCGTGCCGGAACCGCGCCCCCGTTTCTGCCACGTGCGCGGGGGCTTCCTCGAAGGCCGCATAGGCATCCGCGCTGAGCACCTCCGCCCACTTGTAGCTGTAGTACCCCGCCCCGTAGCCACCCGCGAAAATGTGGCTGAACTGGTGGGGGAAGCGGTTGAACGCCGGCGGGACGTTCACGGCCACCTCGTCGCGTACATGGTCCAGCAGCGCCAGCACGGTGTCGTTGCCGGCGTCGAACGCGCTGTGCAGCTGCATGTCGAACAGGCCGAATTCCAGCTGGCGCACGGTCGCCATCCCGCTCTGGTAGTGCTTGGCCGCGACCATGCGGTCGAACAGCGCGCGCGGCAGCGGCTCACCGCTGTCCACGTGGGCGGTCATGGCCTGCACGCGCTCCCATTCCCAGCAGAAGTTCTCCATGAACTGGCTGGGCAGCTCCACCGCATCCCACTCCACCCCGTTGATGCCGGCCACGCCGAGTTCACCGACCTGCGTCAGCAACTGGTGCAGCCCATGGCCCATTTCGTGGAACAGCGTGGTCACGTCGCTGTGGCTGAAGGTGGCTGGCTTGCCGTCCATGCCCTTGCCGAAGTTGCACACCAGATACACCAGGGGCGTCTGCGTGCCGTTTGCCGTCTCGCGGCGGTTGCGGCAATCGTCCATCCAGGCGCCGCCGCGCTTGCCTTCGCGGGCGTACAGGTCGAGGTAAAACTGGCCGACCAGGCTGCCGTCGCCGTCGACTAGGCGGTAAAAGCGCACGTCGGGATGCCACGTCGGCGCTTCATCCGGCTCCACGCGCAGGCCATAAAGGTCGCCGATCACAGCGAACAGCCCGGCCAGCACCGCCGGCTCGGTGAAGTACTGCTTCACCTCCTGCGCGGAAAAGCTGTAGCGCGCCTGCTTGAGCTTCTCGCTGGCGTAGGCGAGATCCCAGGCTTCGAGCGTTTCCAGCCCCAGATGATCGCGGGCGAACGCTTCCAGCTCCGCGCGGTCGCGTTGCGCGTGCGGCCTGGCGCGTGCGGCGAGGTCGCGCAGGAACTGCAGCACCTCGTCCGGCGTATCGGCCATCTTGGTGGCCAGTGAATACTCGGCGTAGCTGGCGAAGCCCAGCAGCGCGGCCAGTTCGGTACGCAGGGCGAGGATGCGGTCGATCAGCGCAGAGTTGTCGAGCGCGTCGTTGTCGGCGAGTTCGGAAGCGCGCACCGCATTGGCGTGGTACAGGGTCTCGCGCAACGCGCGGT
>NZ_JBGFFG010000171.1:0-6994 GCF_056175765.1 Pseudoxanthomonas sp. LjRoot204_2
GGCCGGTGCCGTGCTCGGACGTGGTGAAGAACGGTCGGAAGAGCTGCGCCGCCACGGCGTCCGGGATGCCCGGGCCGCGGTCCATCACGTCCAGCGTCGGGCGGCCTTCGGCATTGAACACGCGCACGCGGATGCGCGCGGATTCGCCCGGCAGGCGGCCGTAGTTCAGCGCGTTCTGCACCAGGACCGTCACCACCTGCTGCAGGTGGCGCGGGTCGACCAGCGCAGGCACCGGCTTGGCGCCTATGATGGTTTCCAGCGTGTCGGTCTCGATGGAAAGGGTCTGCTGGTAGTCGTCGACGAAGCGGCGGACGAAGGTGTTGAGGTCCACGTGCTCGGGCGTGGCGCGCTCACGCCGGGCCAGGCCCAGCACGCTCTCGACGATGCCGTTGGTGCGCTGGCATTGCTGGTGGATGATCTGCAGCAGGCGGCGATCGCCGTCGTTGACGTGCGGGGATTCCTCCAGCAGCTGCACCGCGTAGTTGATCGCGGCCAGCGGGTTGCGGATCTCGTGCGCCAGGCTGGCGGAGAAGCGGCCCAGCGCGGCCAGCGTCAGCGATTCGGCGCGGCGCGACACCACCGTGGCGTCGTCCAGGAAAATCAGCGAGGTCTCGCTGTCGGCCAGCAGGCGGGCGAAGCGCGGCTGCACTTCCGGCTGGTCGGGGGTCAGCTGCATCGGGGTTTCGTCGGTCTGCCAGCCGTTGCGCCAGCGCTGCAGGCGGCGGGCCAGCTCCGGCGCCGCGTGCAGCAGCGACACGCCCTTGCCATCGGCGCCTGCGCCGTCGCCGCCATCGCCGAGCAGCAGGCTGGCGGCTTCGTTGGCCAGCTTGATGTGGTTTTCGGCATCGACCACCAGCACGCCGGTGCGCATGCGGCGGATGATCAGTTCGTTGACTTCGAACAGGTTCGCGACCTCTTCGCCGCGCTTGTCGGCCAGCGCCTGGCTGTTGCGCGCCTTCTGGCCGGCCTGGTGTGCCAGGTAGGCCAGTGCCAGGTAGCTCACCGCGAACATGATGACTTCCGCCAGCGAGCGGCTGGCATTCTGGTCGTGGAACAGGGTGAAAAGGTACTCGCCGAACAGCCCGGCGATGGCCATCAGCGCCACTACCAGCGCCATCCGGGTGTTGGGCAGCAGCAGGGCCGCGGCCGACACGTTGAACAGCAGCATCATCGCCACGCCGGCCGTGGCGGTGGGCAGGGCATGGGTGATGAGCGCGGCGACCGCGATGTCCACGCAGACGCTCGCGAAGACGATCCACACCAGCCAGCGCACGCTGCGGCCGATGAAAAGCAACACCAGGGCCAGCACCAGATAGGCAATCGCGACGCCCATGCCCAGCACTTCGTGGCGGGGCTGGCCAAGCACTTCGCCCAGCGGGCTGAACATCAGCGCGGCCAGGATGCCGGCTTCCAGCACGCGGTAGAGGGCGAAGAAATACAGTTCGCGGCGCGGAACCGATTCGATGCGGGACAGGAGCGACTGGGCCTGGCGCAAACGCGTACTTCCCCTGTAGCGAGGCCCACAGTATAGGCATGACGGCCCCCGCGTGGCCCAGCGAGTCCTTTTCCACCAAAGGCTTAGGCCCGAGGTTTTGCGCCCCCCGCTCCGGTCAGCGACAATAGGGGGCTCGCCCAGCCGCCGCCGTCACGGCCCCGGCCCGGGCGGTGTCTTCTGTTCCCTACCCACGGTGACGCATGAATTTCCACGAATATCAGGCCAAGCAGCTGCTGGCCGAGTACGGCATCCCGGTCCCGGCCGGCAAAGTCGCCGCCACGGCGGACGAAGCGGTCGCCGCCGCACAGTCCCTCGGCAACGGCCCCTGGATGGTCAAGGCCCAGATCCACGCGGGCGGTCGCGGCAAGGCCGGCGGCGTCAAGTTCTGCAAGACCGTCGATGACGTGAAGGCGGCCGCCGGCAAGATGCTGGGCACCAAGATGGCCACCTACCAGACCGCCGGCGTGGAACTGCCGGTCAACCTGGTGCTGGTGACCACCGCCGGCGAGATCGTCAAGGAGCTGTACCTGTCGGTGCTGGTCGACCGCGGCACGCGCACCATCACCTACATCGCCTCGTCGGAGGGCGGTGTGGAGATCGAACAGGTCGCGGCCGAGACGCCGGAGAAGATCCACACGCTCAACGTCGACTTCGTCGAAGGCGTGCAGCCGTACCAGGGCCGCGAGTTCGGCTTCAAGATGGGCCTGACCGCCAAGCAGGCGGGCCAGTTCGCCAACATCATGGTGAACCTGTACCGCATCTTCAACGAGAAGGACCTGGCGCTGGTTGAGATCAACCCGCTGGCGATCCTGGACGACGGCAACCTGTACGCGCTGGACGGCAAGTTCAACAGCGACGACAACGCCGCGTTCCGCCACAAGGACCTGGTCGCCATGCGCGACAAGAGCCAGGAAGACGAGACCGAAGTGCTGGCGTCCGAGATGGACATCAACTACGTGACCATGGACGGCAACATCGGCTGCATGGTCAACGGCGCGGGCCTGGCCATGGCCACCATGGACGTCATCAAGCTCAACGGCGGCGAGCCGGCGAACTTCCTCGACGTGGGCGGCGGCGCCAACAAGCAGCGCGTGATCGAGGCCTTCAAGCTGATCCTGTCCTCGGACAAGGTCGAGGGCATCTTCGTGAACATCTTCGGCGGCATCGTCCGCTGCGACATGATCGCCGAGGGCATCATCGCCGCGGTGAAGGAAGTGGGCGTCAAGGTGCCCGTGGTGGTCCGCCTGGAAGGCACGAACGTGGAAGAAGGCAAGCAGCTGCTGCGCGACAGCGGCATGGCCATCATCCCGGCCGACAACATCAACGACGGCGCCAAGAAGGTCGTTGAAGCGGTCAAGGCCGCCGCCTAATCCACGTCACCGAACCAGGAATCTTCCATGAGCGTTTTGATCAACAAGAACACGAAGGTGATCGTGCAGGGCTTCACCGGCCAGCAGGGCACCTTCCACGCCACCCAGATGATCGAGTACGGCACCCAGGTGGTCGGCGGCGTGACCCCGGGCAAGGGCGGCACGACCCACATCGACCTGCCGGTGTTCGACACCGTCGCCGATGCCGTCAAGAGCACCGGCGCCGATGCGTCTGTCATCTACGTGCCGCCGCCGTTCGCGGCCGATGCGATCCTCGAAGCGGCCGCGGCCGGCATCAAGGTCATCGTCTGCATCACCGAGGGCATCCCGGTGCTGGACATGCTGCGCGTCAAGAACGTACTGACCCGTGCCCATCCGGACACCGTGCTGGTCGGCCCGAACTGCCCCGGCGTGATCACGCCGGGCGAGTGCAAGATCGGCATCATGCCGGGCCACATCCACATGCCGGGCAAGATCGGTATCGTCTCGCGCTCGGGCACGCTGACCTATGAAGCGGTCAAGCAGACCACCGAAGTGGGCCTGGGCCAGTCGACCTGCATCGGCATCGGCGGCGACCCGATCAATGGCCTGAACTTCGTCGACTGCCTGAAGCTGTTCAACGAAGACCCGCAGACCGAAGGCATCATCATGGTCGGCGAGATCGGCGGCRACGCCGAGGAAGCCGGCGCCGAGTACATCAAGCAATTCGTCAAGAAGCCGGTCGTGGGCTTCATCGCCGGCGCGTCGGCCCCGGCCGGCAAGCGCATGGGCCATGCCGGTGCGATCGCCAGCGGTGGCAAGGGCACGGCGGAAGGCAAGTTCGCAGCCATGGAAGCCGCCGGCGTCACCACCGTCCGTTCGCCGGGTGACCTGGGTGCCGCCATCGCGGCCCGCCTGAAGAAGTAAATCGCGCCCTCCGGGCCGATCGGAAAGCCGCCCTGGGGGCGGCTTTCTTTTTTGGTGCCGCC
Source organism: Pseudoxanthomonas sp. LjRoot204_2 (assembly GCF_056175765.1). Taxonomy (NCBI): domain Bacteria; kingdom Pseudomonadati; phylum Pseudomonadota; class Gammaproteobacteria; order Lysobacterales; family Lysobacteraceae; genus Pseudoxanthomonas; species Pseudoxanthomonas sp. LjRoot204_2. Next base: position 3,834 of record NZ_JBGFFG010000171.1, read on the forward strand.
TAAACCCTTTCGCTTCCCCCGGCATCCCATTCCGTATGCTGACCGCCGTGATCGAACCCCTCGCCGAGACAAACGCCGCCGATGACGGTGCCGCGCTGGACACTGCGCTGGCGCGGGCCGCCGCCGGAGGCGACGCCAAGGCATTCGAAGCGCTGTACCGCCGCCACGCCGGCCGCGTGCATGGCGTCATCGCCCGGCTGGTGGGCAGCCATGGCGTGCGTGCCGAGGATCTTGCGCAGGAGGCGTTCGTACGGGCGTGGCAGGCGCTGCCGGGTTTCCGTTTCGAAAGTGCCGTCGGCACCTGGTTGCACCGCCTGGCCGTCAACACGGCACTGATGGAACTGCGCAGCCGTCGCAACGGTCCGCGCTTCGACGACGATGATGAAGCGCTGGACAGCCTGGGGCTGGCCGACAGTGCGGGCCATGGCACGGCGTTGTCGATGGACCTGGAGCGCGCCGTCGCCACGCTACCGCCGCGCGCACGCGCCGTGCTGGTGCTGTACGACGTGGAAGGCTTCAAGCACGAAGAGATCGCCGCCGAGCTGGGCATGGCGGTCGGCAGTTCTAAAGCCCAGTTGCACCGAGCGCGCCAGTTGCTGCGCGAGCGTCTAGGAGTTGCCGCATGAACCCGCATGATCTTCCCCCGTCGACCGACGACGCGCTGCGTTGGCAGCTGCGCGCGATGCGCCAGGACCTGCCGCCGTCGCGCGACCTGTGGCCGGACATCGCTGCCCGGATCGCCACCGTGCCGCAGCACGCGGCCGCCCGTCCGCGCCGCACGCGGCTCGCGCCGTTCGCACTGGCGGCGTCGGTGCTGCTTGCGGTGACGGTGACGTGGCAGCTGCAGCGCGCGCCGACCGGGGATGCGCTCATCCAGCGCGAAGCGGCCGCACTGACCCGCGACTACACCGGCGCGCTGGCGCAGCTCGACCGCCAGGTGACCGCGTCGCCGGAGATCGCGCCGGCGTTGCATACGCTGGATGTGAGTGCCGCCCAGATCCGCCATGCCATCGCGACCGAACCCAATGCGCACTTTCTGCTCGACCAGTTGCGCCGTACCTACGCCCGCCGCCTGGAGCTGACCCAGCGCGCGGCCATGACCTGAGGAGTTCCCCATGCGCATCGCTTCCCTTTCCCTGTTGCTGGCCACCGCCCTGTGGGCGCCCGCCGTCCTGGCGCAGACCGCCATCAACGAAACCCGACCGCTCGATGCCCGCGGGCGCGTCGACATCAGTAATCTCAAGGGCCGCATCGACGTGCGTGGCTGGGAGCGCAACGAGGTGCAGATCACCGGCACGCTGGGCAAGGGCGTGGAGCGGCTGGAGGTGGATGGATCGGGATCGCAGGTGAACATCGAGGTGCGCTATCCCAAGCGTGGCTGGGGAAGCGACGACAGCGGGCCCACCCGGCTGGTGGTGATGGTGCCGCTGCGCGCCGACCTCGACATCGAATCGGTCGCCGCCGACGTGGACGTCACGGGGGTCGCGTCCGGCGAGCTGTCCATCAGCACCGTGAGCGGCAGCGTTTCAGCCGCGGCGGCGCCCCGCAAGGCGGATGTCGAAACCGTCAGCGGCAACGCCAACCTGACGCTCAACAGCGATGACGTGGGCGTGGCCACCGTCAGCGGTGCGATCACGTTGCGGGGGCGCCTCGGCGGCGAGATCGATGCGGAAACGGTGTCCGGCCGCATCGAGGTGATCGTCAACGAGCAGCAGGTGCGTGACTTGAGCGCCAGCACCGTCAGCGGTCGCGTGGACGTGCGCACCGGCCTGGCGCCGGGCGGCGAAATCAGCATGGAATCGGTCAGCGGCAATCTGATGCTGCGCCTTCCCCAGGACGTGTCCGCGCAGGTCAGCGGCGAAAGTTTCAGTGGTTCGCTGAAGGCGACCGGCGTGAGCATCGAGAAACGGCGTGGCCCCGGCAGCAGCTTCAGTACCCGCTACGGCAGCGGCAGCGGTCGCGTCACCGTCGAGACGTTTTCCGGCAGTGCAGAGGTCCGCGTCGAATAGCCGCGGGCGTCTGACGCGACCCACGCGGCGGCGTCGTGTTGTCAAAGCTGAACAGGGAGGGCGCCATCGGGCGCCCTTCTTCGTTGCGCCGCAATCCGACGGATGGTCGCACGTGCGCAAGAAAAAGGTTTCGTAAGTAACTGATGAGGCTGAAAAAAACGAAATTCTTCCGATAAATCATCGGGTTCTTTTCATCGCCGTAAAATTTACGTTATGCTCTGGGCACCAGTCGCGCAGCATTCATGCGTCTGAACCATTGGCCCGGGCCGCGAGGCTTTGGCTTTTCAGTGAACATTTGGAGAGAGAGCCTCTAATGACCAACCTCAAGAAGCTGCCCAACGCAATCCAGTTTGCGTTGTTCGCCAGCGCAACATCGCTGGCAGCGGGCAATGCATTCGCCCAGGAAGCCGCGAGCCCCGATTCGGAAGCCAAGACCCTCGACCGCATCGAAGTCACGGGTTCGCGCATCAAGCGTGCGGAAATCGAAGGCGCGCTGCCCGTCACCGTCATTTCCCGTGAGGCCATCGAGGTCAGCGGCAAGACCACGGTCGCGGACCTGCTGCAGAACTCCACCTTCAACTCGTTCGGTTCGAACAAGCCGGCGTCCGGCTCCTCGGCCCAGTCGATGTCCGAGCTCAGCCTGCGTGGCCTCGGCGGCGGTCGCAGCCTGATCCTGATCGACGGTCGCCGTCTGCCGCTGTCGCCGCAGTTCAGCGAAGCCGGCTCCGACCTCAACTCGATCCCGCTGGCTTCGGTCGAGCGCGTCGAAATCCTGACCGACGGCGCGTCGGCCATCTACGGTGCCGACGCGATCGGCGGCGTGGTCAACATCATCACCCGCAAGGACTTCAACGGCGTTGAAGCCAGCATCGGCGTGGGCCAGGCCCAGAACGGCGGCGACACCGAGTCCGGTTCCGTCGTGTTCGGCATCTCCGGCGACCGTGGCCGCATGCTGGGTGGCGTGTCGTACGCGAACCGCGACATCTCCTACATCCGCGACCTGCCGTGGATGGAAGGCCGTCGTGGTCCGTCGTCCAACGCGAACAACTACTATGTCCCGGCGACCAACCCGATCACCGGCCGCGTCTCGCCCGGCAAGTTCATCCAGTCCGTCCCCGGCGGCTGCACCAACCCGGGCTTCTGGCAGGACGG
>NZ_JBGFFG010000172.1:0-6977 GCF_056175765.1 Pseudoxanthomonas sp. LjRoot204_2
CGCACTTGATGGCCAGCGTGTCGACCACGGCATCCTCGAACCCGCGCGCGATGTCGGCCCGGGTCTGTTCCGCCTGGTCGCTGTCGCGCCAGGCCAGCAGCACCTGCGTCTTCAGGCCGGAGAAGCTGAAGTCCAGCCCCGGCCGGTCGGTCATCGGACGCGCGAACCTGAAGCGGCCCGGCGTGCCCTTTTCCGCCAGGGCGGCCAGTTGCGGACCGCCCGGGTACGGCAGGCCCATCATCTTGGCGGTCTTGTCGAAGGCTTCGCCGGCCGCGTCGTCGAGGGTTTCGCCCAGCAGGCGGTAGCGGCCGATGGCGTCCACCGCCACCAGCTGGGTGTGACCGCCGGACACCAGCAGGGCCACGAAGGGCGCATCGGGCGGGTCGTCTTCCATCAGCGGCGCCAGCAAGTGGCCCTCCATGTGGTGGACGGCCACGGCGGGCACGTCCAGCGCCCACGCCAGGGAACGGGCCACGCCGGCCCCGACCAGCAGGGCGCCGACCAGCCCCGGGCCGGCCGTGTAGGCCACGCCGTCCAGATCGCCGGTGGCCAGGCCGGCCTCGGCCAAGGTCTGGCGGATCAACGGCAGCAGCTTGCGCACGTGGTCGCGACTGGCCAGTTCCGGCACCACGCCGCCGTATTCGGCGTGCAGGGCGATCTGGCTGTAGACCGCATGCGCGCGCAGCCCGGCCGCGCCGGACAGGCCGGTGTCGTAGACGGCCACGCCGGTTTCATCGCAGCTGGTTTCGATGCCGAGGACTTTCATGAGGGGGATCTGGGGTTGCTGGAGGGCGGGGACAAGCCGGCGACACGCCGGGTGGGTTGCAGCGCCGGAGTCAGCCGCTATAATACGCGGCTCACCGGGCGTGCCCGGACCGTTTACACCACCGAGATTACGTATGCCCAGCGTCAAAGTCCGCGAAAACGAGCCGTTTGAGTTTGCGCTGCGTCGCTTCAAGCGCACCTGCGAGAAGGCCGGCGTCCTGGCTGAAACCCGCAAGCGCGAGTTCTACGAGAAGCCGACCCAGGAGCGCAAGCGCAAGGCCGCTGCTGCGGTGAAGCGTCAGCTGCGTCGCAGCTCGCGCGACGTCACCAAGCGCCAGCGCCTGTACTGAGCCGCGTCGCTTCGCAAGAAGCCGGCACGCGCGAGCGTCGCCGGCTTTTTGTGTTTTTGGCGTCTCACGACAGCGTGCCACGCCCCTCCCCCGTTCCCCCGGAGCACACCATGTCCCTGAAACAGCAGCTCACCGATGACATGAAGGCCGCCATGAAGGCCGGCGAGAAGGACCGCCTGGCGGTCATCCGCCTGATCAACGCCGCCATCAAGCAGCGCGAAGTGGACGAGCGGATCGAGCTGGACGACGCCGCCGTGCTGGCCGTGCTGGAAAAGATGGTCAAGCAGCGCAAGGACTCGGTCAGCCAGTTCGAGGCCGCCAACCGCGAGGACCTGGCCGCGATCGAGCGCGCCGAGCTGGCCGTGATCGATACCTACCTGCCGGCCAAGCTGGGTGAAGCCGAGATCCTGGCCGCCATTGATGCCGCCGTCGCCGAGACGGGCGCCACCGGCCCGGCCGACATGGGCAAGCTGATGGGCGTGCTGAAGCCGCGCCTCGCCGGCCAGGCCGACATGGGCCAGGTGTCTGCCCTGATCAAGAAGAAGCTCGCGGGCTGAATGCAGTTCGCGTTCGCGCGCGTGACGCACGCTATGCACCAGATCGTGGCGTTCTCGTAGAGCCGAGCTTGCTCGGCTCGACTCGGCTCCGCACGTCACCGACGACGTCATGGCCGGTCGAAAGCAGCGGAGCAAGCTCCGCTCTACGCACCACGCCGTACAATCGCGGCATGAGCAGTCCTGAGATCAACCTGCGACCCGCGACCCGGGCGGACATACCGCAGATCCTGGACTTCATCCACGGCCTCGCCGAGTACGAAAAGCTCGCCCACGAAGCCGTCGCCACGCCGGCCCTGCTGGAAGCGCACCTGTTCGGCGAACGCCCCGCCGCGGAAGTCGTGATCGCCGAGGTCGATGGCATGCCTGCGGGCTTCGCCCTCTTCTTCCACTCGTTCTCGACCTTCCTGGGCCGGCCCGGGTTGTACCTCGAGGATCTGTTCGTGCTGCCGCCCTACCGCGGGATGGGCCTGGGCAGGCGGTTGATGGTGCATCTGGCGCAGCTGGCGGTGGCGCGTGGTTGCGGGCGTTTCGAATGGTCGGTGCTGGACTGGAACGAGCCCGCCATCCGCCTGTATCGCAGCCTCGGCGCGGTGGGCCTGGACGAATGGACCGTGCAGCGGGTGACCGGCGATGCCTTGTCGGCACTCGCACGCCGCGACGCGTGAACATCAGGGCCACGCCGCCATAACGAACTGCTGACACGCCGCGCGCCACGCTCGGCACATGGAACATCCAGCCCCCTTCCGCACGCTGCGCGCACGAGCACGCACCGTCGGTGAACGTGCCAACCGCAGTCTGCCCGCCGCGCTGGTGCGGCGCTTCATCGAAGCCGACCTGATGACGCAGGCCGCGTCGCTTTCGTTCTACGCGCTGCTGTCGCTGGCGCCGCTGCTTATCCTGCTGCTTTGGCTGACCGCTTCGCTGTATCCACCGGCGCAGCAATCGCTGCTCGACCAGATCCAGCAGCTCGCTGGCCCCAGCGCCGGTACCGTGGCCGAAACGGTGATCCGCAACGCCAGCGACCGGCCGGATGTCGGTTCGCTGGCGGGATGGTGGAGTACGGCCCTGCTCTTCATCGGCGCCACCGTGGTGTTCGCGCAGTTGCAGGGCGCGCTCAACCTGATCTTCCGCACCGATGCGCAACGGCTCAACGGCGCGCTAGCCTGGCTCAAGAAACGCGTTTTCTCGCTCGGCGTGGTGCTGGCCATCGGCTTCCTGCTGGTCGTCTCGATGGTCGCCACGACGGCGCTACAGGTGGTGTTCGCGCGACTGCCATCGCTGCTGCCTGCACTGGGCTATACRACCACGCTGCTGCTGTACACGCTCGCGTTCGCCTTCTTCTACCACTACCTGCCGGACCGGCGCGTGGCATGGAAGCAGGCCTTCCTGGGTGGCGCCATCACCGCGCTGTTGTTCGCCGCCGGCCGCTACCTGATCGGGCTGTACCTGGCCGAAGCGGCGCCGGGCAGCGCCTACGGTTCGATKGGAGCGCTCGTGCTGTTGCTGGTGTGGATCTACTACGCCAGCGTGGTGTTCTTCGTAGGCGCATTGATCACGGCAGTGATCGATGAGCGGAAGCGTGCAGAAGCTAGCGGAAAGGAGTGAGAAGTGAGTGCAAGGCGGCGTTCGCTCCCTTCTCACTCCTCTCCACTCACTCCTTCCAGTCCGCCTGCCTGCTGGTCTGGCCGATGCCGGGATTGAAGGTATTCGTGGGATCCAGCATGCGGTAGAAGTCGGCCAACGCCGGCTTGGCACGGTACAGGTGGCCGACGTTGTGTTCGGCGGGGTACTCGGCGCCGCGCGCATCGAGCAGGTCCCACAGGCGGTGTTCCACCGCCAGCGGATCGACGCCCTTCCGCACGATGTAGTCCTGGTGGAACACGTGGCAGAAGAAGTGCCCGTAGTAGAGCCGCGCGACCATCGTCGTGGCCAGCGCCGCCGGCAGTGTCTCCACCCAGGCGCGGTCGTCGCGGCGCAGGGCGATGTCCAGTGCGACGATGTCCTCGACCTCGGCCGCATGCACCGCGCGATAGCGCACCGCCGCCCCGGCCACCGCGAAGCGCAGCAGGAACGCCTTGCGGCCCTCCTCCGCATCGCAGGCGAAGAAATCCCCCTCGCGGCCACCGAAGAACCCGTGCAGGAACGCGCGTGTCGCTTCTGCATCCCGCGTCGACACCTTCAGCAGCAGGTGGTGCTCGTAGCGGTCGCGGTACGCGCGCAGCCGCGGTGGCAGGTGGTCAGGCAGCTTCGCGGTGAACCATTGCAGCGCGCGATCCGCCAGCCCGTGCATGCCGAACCGTTCGCACACTCCGTCCACGCGGCTCTTCAGTGCGAACGCCGCAGGCACCTTGCCGGTCCCGAACCGGTCGATCAGTAGGAAGGTGTCCTTGCCATAGCGGTCGCCGATGTCGAAGGCGTCGCGGTGCAAGTATTCGCCGGCGATCGGCAGGCGCTCGAAGGCGGTCAGCAGATGACGGCGCACCTCGGTGAGGTCGTCCGGGTCGTTGCTGCCGATGTAGAACACCGACGCATCGTCCCGTTCGAACGTATCCAGCCGCACCGCAAACACCGCCAGCCGCCCCGCACAGCCCGAGGCCTCGTGCAGGCGCGAAGGGTCCGCGTTGTAGCGGGCGGGCGTGGGTGCGTCGACCTCGCGGACGTGGTCGGCATAGCAGGGGTCCGATGCGGCCTGCGCCGGATCGTGGACGATGGCATCGGCACCGTAGTCCCCGGCCTGCAGCCGCGACAGGATCTCTTCCGGTGTCTCGCCCAGCGCGATGCCGAGATGGTTCACCAGCCGCAGCACTCCGTCGTCGCCCCGCTGCGCGTACAGCGCCAGCTCGGTGTACGCAGGTCCGCGCCGCACCAGTGCGCCGCCGGAGTTGTTGCAGACGCCACCGAGCACGGAGGCACCGATGCACGAGGAGCCGATCACCGAATGCGGCTCCCGCCCGAGCGGCGCCAGCGTCTTCTCCAGCACATCCAGCGTAGCGCCCGGCAGGCAGACGACCTGGCGTCCTCCCTCCAGCAGCTGCACGCCGGTGAGGCGCCGCGTGCTGATCAGCACGATGCTCCGGTCGTAACCTTCGCCATCGGGCGTCGAACCGCCGGTCAGGCCGGTGTTCGCCGCCTGCATCAGCACGATGCGTCCCGCATCCACGGTCGCCTGCAGTACCCGCCACAGCTCCAGCAGCGTGCCCGGGCACGCCACCGCCAGCACGGGGCCGTCGCCGAACCGGTAGCCCTTGCGGTAGCGGCGTGTCGCGCGGGCGCCCGTCAGCACGTGCCTGCGGCCGACAACCTCGCGCAATCGCGCCAGCAGGGCGTCGTCTGGAATCGTCTCGAGCGGCATGGGCGCATGGTAGCGCGGCGGCTCGCCAGCCCGGCGTGGCATCCTATGCCCCGCATGGCCCGCATCCCCGACGCCTTCATCGACGAACTGCTCGCCCGGACGGATATCGTCGAGGTGGTGGGCGCGCGCGTCCCGCTGAAGCGCCAGGGCAAGGAATATTCGGCCTGCTGCCCATTCCACGATGAGCGCTCGCCGTCGTTCACGGTCTCGCCGACGAAGCAGTTCTACCACTGCTTCGGCTGCGGCGCGCACGGAACGGCGCTGTCGTTCCTGATGAACTACGACCGCCTCGAGTTCCTCGACGCGGTGGAGGAGCTGGCGCGCCGCAACGGCATGGAAGTGCCTCGCGAGACCCAGCAGCGCAACGAGAACAACGACACCCGCGACCTGTTCAATGCGCTGGAAGCGGCCGCGCGCTTCTTCCAGCGCAATCTGGAGGGCAGCGACAAGGCGAGGTCCTATCTCGACGGCCGCGGCGTGGATGCGGCGATCCGCACGCAGTTCATGATCGGCTATGCGCCGGACGGCTATTCGGCGCTGAAGGACGCGCTGGGCACCGACGATCGCCGGATGAAGCTGCTCGATCGCGCCGGCCTGTTCTCGAAGAACGACCGCGGCCACGTCTACGACAAGTTCCGCGACCGGGTGATGTTCCCGATCCACGACCGACGCGGGCGCGTGATCGCCTTTGGCGGTCGCGTGCTGCAGAAGGACGACGGCCCCAAGTACCTCAACTCACCCGAGACCGCGCTGTTCCACAAGGGCCGCGAGCTATACGGCCTGTGGCAGGTGAAGCAGGCCAACCAGAAGATCGCGCGCCTGGTGGTGGTCGAGGGCTACATGGACGTGGTCTCGCTGTTCCAGTTCGGGGTGAAGGAAGCTGTCGCCACCCTGGGCACCGCGACCACGCCGGAACACGCCGAGCTGCTGTTCCGCAATGCACCCGATGTGTACTTCTGTTTCGACGGCGACGCCGCGGGCCAGCGTGCCGCGTGGCGCGCGCTGGAATCGGTGCTGCCGCGCATGAAGGACGGGCGCCAGGCGTTCTTCCTGTTCCTGCCCGATGGCGAGGACCCCGACACCATCGTGCGGCAGGAAGGCGCGGCCGGTTTCGATGCGCGCCTGCAGCAGGCGACGCCGCTGTCGCAGTTCTTCTTCGACGAACTGGCCAAGGACATCAAACTGTCCACGCTCGACGGCAAGGCACGCCTGGCCGAGCGCGCGCGCCCGTTGCTGGCGCAGATTCCCGACGGCGCGTTCGGCGACCTGATGCGCCAGCGCCTGACCGAGATCACCGGTGTCGGCGCCGGCAGCGCAGGTACGCCGGTCGCCTCAGCCCCGCCAACGTCACGTCGCGCGGTACCCACGCAGGCGGGGCACACCAAACCGAGCCTCGTCCGCAGCATCATCGTGCGCCTGCTGCACAAGCCCGCGCTGGCGTTGTCCATCGAGTCGACGCACGGTTTTTCCGCATTGCGCCTGGCGGGCATGGACCTGTTGCTGGAACTGATCGACCTGGTGCATGCACGCCCCGACATCACCACCGGTGTGCTGCTTGAGCACTTCGCGGAACGCGACGAGGCCGCCGCCCTGCAGAAGCTCGCGATGCAGGACCTGCCCGGCGACGAGGACAGCTGGCGCCAGGAACTCCTCGACGCCGCCGTGCAACTGGAAAAACAGATGCTGCAGCAACGACTCGAGGAACTGCAGGCCAAGCAGCGCAGCCAGGGCCTGGACGAAACCGACAAGTACGAACTGCGCACGCTGCTGCAGGCCCGTATCGGCCGCCACTGAGGAGCCCACGATGATCCGCTTCGCTTCTTTGCTGTTCCTCCTCCTGGCGGGCTGCTTGTCGCTCGCCGCCCATGCCCGCGACTTCACCCAGCCGCAGCCCGGCCTGCACACGGGTGGCCAGCCATCGCAGGACGATCTCGTCCGCCTGAAGTCGCAGGG
>NZ_JBGFFG010000173.1:0-6949 GCF_056175765.1 Pseudoxanthomonas sp. LjRoot204_2
ATCCAGGACGACGTGCGCTGGCTGGGCTTCGAGTGGCACGACCTGCGCCACGCTTCCGACTATTTCGAAGTGCTGTACCTCGCCGGCGAGAAGCTGATCCGCCAGGGCGACGCCTTCGTCTGCGACCTGAGCGCGGACGAAGTGCGCGCGTACCGCGGCACGCTGACCGAACCGGGCCGCAACTCGCCCTACCGCGACCGCAGCGTCGAAGAGAACCTGGACCTGTTCCGCCGCATGCGCGCGGGCGAGTTCCCAGACGGCGCACGCACGCTGCGCGCGAAGATCGACATGGGCAGCGGCAACATCAACCTGCGCGACCCGGCGCTGTACCGCATCAAGCACGTCGAACACCAGAACACCGGCAACGACTGGCCGATCTATCCGATGTACGACTACGCGCACTCGCTGAGCGACGCGGTGGAAGGCATCACTCATTCGCTGTGCACGCTGGAGTTCGAAGACCACCGTCCGTTGTACGACTGGTGCGTGGACAAGGTGGACCTGGCCGGCTCGCCGGACCTGGTCGTGCCTTTGCTGGCGAAGGGCCTGCCGAAGGAAGCGAGCAAGCCGCGCCAGATCGAGTTCTCGCGCCTGAACTTTAACTACCTGGTGATGAGCAAGCGCAAGCTGCTCGCGATGGTGGAAGACAACCTGGTCGACGGCTGGGACGACCCGCGCATGCCCACGCTGCAGGGCATCCGTCGACGCGGCTACACGCCGGCGGCACTGCGCCTGATGGTGGACCGCGTGGGCATCAGCAAGCAGAACTCACTGCTGGACATCTCCATCCTCGAGGGCGCGTTGCGCGAAGACCTGGATGCCGCCGCGGCACGCCGCATGGCGGTCATCGATCCGGTGAAGCTGGTGCTGGCGAACCTGCCGGACGGCCACGAGGAAGCGCTGACGTTCTCCAACCATCCGAAGGACGAGTCGTTCGGCCAGCGCAGCGTGCCGTTTTCGCGCGAGCTGTGGATCGAGCGCGAGGATTTCGAGGAAGTGCCGCCGAAGGGCTTCAAGCGCCTGACCACGGGCGGCGAAGTGCGCCTGCGCGGCGCCGGCATCGTGCGCTGCGATGAAGTGATCAAGAACGACGCCGGCGACATCGTCGAGCTGCGCGGCTGGCTGGACCCGGAATCCCGCCCGGGCATGGCCGGCGCCGAACGCAAGATCAAGGGCACCATCCACTGGGTCAGCGCGAAGCATGCGGTCGCCGCCGACATTCGTCTCTACGATCGGCTGTTCACCGTGCCCAATCCGGATGACGAGTCGGAAGGCAAGACCTACCGCGACTACATGAATCCGGAATCGCGCCGCACGGTGACCGGCTACGTGGAGCCCGCCGCGGCCAGCGCGGCGCCCGAGCAGTCGTTCCAGTTCGAGCGTATCGGCTACTTCGTCGCCGACCGCTACGACCACACGCCGGAGCGTCCCGTGTTCAACCGCAGCGTCACCCTGCGCGACACCTGGGCGACCAAGGCCTGAGGCCGGCCTCTTTCACCGCGTCTTGAGGCGGCGAAAGGCAGGCTGGCGCGCACCACCACCGAGGAAGGAGTCCGCCATGTCCCGCATCGCGCTGCGCCTGTTGCCTGCCATGCTGTCGTGCCTGTTCCTGTTCGCGCTGTCAGGCTGTGCGGCGCCGGCGTCCTCCGATGGCGTGGCGACCGATCCGCCCCCCGCATCGGCGCCGGCGCCCAAGCCGACCGGTGGCAACCTGCCACCGCGCGAAGCGGGCGCCATCACCGTGGACTACGCCTGCCGGACCAGCGCCGACTGTGCGGTCAAGAACGTGGGCAACTGCTGCGGCGCCATGCCGGCCTGCGTCAACAAGGACAGCCCCACCGACCCGCAGGGCGTCCAGGCCCAATGCGCTGCGAGCGGCCGCATGAGCGTCTGCGGCTTCGCCGACGTGACCGCGTGCCAGTGCGTGAGCGGCCGCTGCGAATCCGACTCATCCTCCTCGAAATTGCCGACCCCGTAATGCTCTACCAACAGATCCACCTGACCCTGCCCGCCTGGACCCACGACCTGGTCGATCCCGCCGCGACGTTCGCGAGCGACGAAGAGAAGGTCGCGCTGGCCATCGACCTGTCGCGCCGCAACGTGGACGCCAGCACTGGCGGCCCGTTCGGCGCCGTGGTGTTCGGYCCCGACCATCGCGTCATCTCCCTGGGCGTGAACCGCGTGATGCCGCATACCTGCTCGCTGGCGCACGCAGAGAACATGGCCTACATGCTGGCGCAGCAACGCCTGCAGACGCCGCGCCTCAACGACCTTGTCGCGCCGGTGGTGCTGGCGACGTCGTCGCAACCCTGCTGCCAGTGCTATGGCGCCACGGTATGGGCGGGCATCGACCGCCTGCTGATCGGCGCGCGCGCCGAGGACGTGATGGAACTGACCGAGTTCGACGAAGGCCCGCTGCCGGCGGACTGGATCGGCGAGCTCAACAAGCGCGGCATCGAGGTGGTCCGCGACCTGCGCCGGGACGACGCGCGTGCCGTGCTGAAGCGTTACGGCGAACAGGGCGGCGACACGTACTGACCTGGCGCGGCAGGAGAAGCCATCGACCGGCGCTTCTCCTGTACCCTGTGCCTGCGGCAGGAGCCGCCACCCTCCGCTTCACGCGACCGCGCCATGTCATCGACGACCGGCCTGCTGGCCTTTTGCCGCCAGGGATTCGAACCCGAACTCGCTGCCGAACTGACCGAGCGCGCCGCGCTGGCCGGGTTCGCCGGGTATGCGCGCGCGCAGCGCAACGACGGCCATGTGGTATACGTCTGCGAACAGGCGCAGGCGCTGGACCGTGCGCTGCCCTGGCGCGACCTGATCTTCGCCCGGCAGAAGCTGCGTCTGCTCGCCGAACTGCGCGGCATCGATCCGAAAGACCGCATCACGCCCCTGCTTGCCGCGCTGGCCGGCAGCGGACGATTTGGCGACCTGTGGGTCGAGCATCCGGATTCCGACAGCGCCAAGCCGCTGGCGGGGTTGGCGCGCAGTTTCGGCAATGCGCTGCGCCCGGCGTTGCGCAAGGCCGGATTCCTCAGCGAAAAGGACGACGCCCGCCTGCCGCGCCTGCACGTGGTATTCGTGCAGGGCGACCATCTGTTCCTGTGCGTTGCCGACGCACGCGACAGCGCGCCGTGGCCGCTCGGYATCCCGCGCCTGAAGTTGCTGCCCGATGCGCCCTCGCGCTCGGCGCTGAAGCTGGAGGAAGCCTTCCTGTCGCTGCTCGACGAGCGACAGCGCGATGCATTGCTGCAACCGGGCATGACCGCGGCCGACCTGGGGGCCGCACCCGGCGGCTGGACGTGGGTGCTGACCCGTCACCACCTGCGCGTGACCAGCGTCGACAACGGTCCGCTGCGCGATCACGTGCTGGCCACCGGACTGGTCGAGCACCTGCGTGCCGACGGCTTCCACTGGAAACCCGCCCAGCCGCTGGACTGGATGGTCTGCGACATGGTCGAGCAGCCGCGCCGCGTGGCCGAGCGCATGGCGCAGTGGTTCCGTGAAGGCTGGTGCCGGCATGCGGTATTCAACCTCAAGCTGCCGATGAAGAAGCGCTGGGACGAGACCCGACTGTGCCTGGACCTGTTCGCGGACCAGGCCGGGCGTCCGCTCGAGGTGCGCGCGCGCCAGCTCTACCACGACCGCGAAGAGATCACCGTCTTCGCCACGCCCGGCTGACACCTGCAGACGCGCTGCGCGCCACCAAGGGAAACGGATGACGTCACCTGCCTCGACCCGCATCATTGCCCTGGGGCTCGTCGCCTCGCTCGCCGGCTGCGCGCACGTGCAGGGAGCCCGCAGCGCCGCCAACGAAACGCTGTACGTCGCGCGCGATGTCATCGGCGACGGTGTCTTCAGCGCGGGGATCGAAGGGCCAGCGTTCGGCCCCGATGGCGCGCTGTATGCCGTGAGCTATGGCCGCGACGGCACGATCGGCCGGGTGACCTTCGACGGCCATGGCAAAGGCCGCGCAGACCTGTTCATGACGCTTCCCGAGGGCAGCACCGGCAACGGCATCCGCTTCGATGCCGACGGCTTCATGTACGTCGCCGACTACACCGGCCACCGGATCCTGCGCATCGATCCGCGCGACCGATCGATCGGCGTGTTCGCGACGCTGCCGGGCGCACACCAGCCCAACGACATCGCGTTCGCGCCCAACGGCATGTTCTACGCCAGCGATCCTGACTGGCGCGGCGCTACCGGCCAGTTGTGGCGCATCCTGCCCCATGGCGAGGCGACGCTGCTGGAAACCGGCATGGGCACCACCAATGGCGTGGAAGTCGGGCCGAAGGGCGATGTGCTGTACGTCAACGAGAGCGTGCAGCGCCGCGTATGGGCCTATGACCTGGACGGCAGCGGCGCGATGTCCGGCAAGCGCCTGCTGATCGCATTCTCCGACCACGGCCTGGACGGCATGCGGACCGACGTGCGCGGCAACCTGTACATCGCACGCTACGGCGCCGGCGTGGTCGCGGTGGTGTCGCCCGATGGCAGGCGAGTGCGCGAGGTGACGTTGAAAGGACGGAAGCCGACCAACGTGGCCTTCGGCGGTCCGGACGGTCGCACTGTCTACGTCACCCTGCAGGATCGCGGCGCGATCGAAGCCTTCCGCGCCGAGTTTCCCGGTCGCGAAACCGGGCTGTGACCGGGTGCCGCCGCGGTCTCAGGCAGTGACATGCCCGCGTGGCAAGATGCCTTCCTGACACGGAGACCGACCATGCTGCCCATCGAACTCAAGGACCCTGCCGGTTTCGGCACCGAGTTCCTGCGCCTGACCCTGCTGCAGGGCTTCCAGTCGCTGACCAAGCGCGACCTGGAGTTGTTGATCTTCGTGTTGCTGGAGCGCGACGGCGCCATCGGCCGGGACGAATCCAATTTCACCGTCGCCGGCAAGCTGCGGGTCACGCCGGCCAAGATCAAGGCGCTGCGCCGCGATGGGTACGCCCGCTGGCGCGCCTTGGTGCCGGAAGAACGCGACGCCGCGCTGCAGCGCATCGTCGCCAGCGCGTTGACCGAAACGAACCTGAAGTCGGGCGCCAAGCATGTCAGCGAGCGCAGCCGCAAGGACGGCTTCCTCGCCATCCGCGTCGAACACCCGGACGACCACCAGCAGTTCGAACAGGCCATCCTCGACGTCGGCGCATTGCCGGTCTACGAGCGCAATCGGGAGGTCGTGGCCGTGCGCTTCGATACGCTGCTTGCCATCGCCGAGCGCTGGGGTTACCTGCAGCCCGATCCGGCCGCGGTCACCGAGGCCTTGAGGGCGCTCACACCCACCTCGGAAGAGGTCGCGGACCTGCTGAAGAAGGACGTCACCAAGCTGCGCTGGCAGGATGCGCGCAACGCGCTCAACAGCCTGGGCGCCAAGGCCGTGGCCAGCACCGCCGAAGGCGGCCTGAAAGGACTGCTGAAGATCGTCTTCCCGTTCATTCCGGGTTGATCGCACTCAACCCGCGGCGATCTCCACGCGTTTCCCACCCGCGCGCGCGGACGCGAAGATCGCATCGAGTACCTGCATGTCGCGCCAGCCCTCCTCGCCAGGAACCCGCGGCGCACGCCGCTCCAGGATCGCCAGCGCATCGGCATCCATCTGCCTCGCCTGCTGCGCAGGCGTGGCACCGACCGCGACATCGAAACGGCGGCCGTCGCTGGCCTCGCCGCGCACGCCTTCGTAAGCCTGGAACGGCGACAGTTCGTACCACCCGTTCGCGCACTCGGCGCGCAACAGATTGAGATTGCGGCCAAAGCTGGTCTCGCCATCGGCCACGATGCCGTCGGGAAACTCCAGCCGGAACTGCATCGTCTCGTCGACGCCGCGGAAGATCTCCGGGCGCTGCACCGACGCCGTGGCGGTGACCGCGACCGGCTCGGCGCCGGTGGTGTAGCGCGCGGCGTTGAGCGCGTACACGCCCATGTCGTACATGGCGCCGCCGCCCCGCGCCGGATCCAGCCGCCACGGATCGCCGCCGGCGTCGTCGAATCCGCGGAATCCGGCCTCTGCGCGGATGCGCTGCAGGCGGCCGAAGGGTCGCGAGTGCGCCAAGGCCATGACGGCCTGCGTATTGGGCTCGTGTTGCATGCGGTAACCGATCGCCAGTTGCACCCGCTGGTGCCGGCACGCCTCGATCATCGCGCGCGCCTCCGCGGCATCCATCGCCATCGGCTTCTCGCACCAGACATGCTTGCCGGCCGCCGCGGCCCGCAGGGTGAACGGCTTGTGCAGGTGGTTGGGCAACACGACATAGACCACGTCGATGTCGGGGTTGTCGGCGATGCGGTCGAAACCACCGTAGTCGTAGACGTTGCGGTCGGGAATGCCATGTCGGCGCTGCCATTCCGCCGCCTTGTCCGGCGTGCCGGTCACGATGCCGGCCAGCCGGCAATGCCTTGTCATCTTCAGCGCAGGAGCCAGCAGGTCTCGGCTGTAATAGCCGAGACCGACCAAGGCGACGCCCAGCGGACGCCTGGCCGTCGCGCTCACGCGGGGCAGGACGCCGGCCATGCCCGCCGCGCCGAGCGCACCGAGCAGCCGCCGACGGAATACATCGGGCGAGGAACGTTCGATACTCATCGCGGCCAGCCTCAGGGTGGGGAATCGCGAGGCTATCGCATGCGGGGTGCCGCCGGTGTCAGCGCGGGCGCTGGCCGGCCGCGTGGCGCCAGAAGAAATCCACCAGCGGCGGCAGCCTGCCGGCCAGGCCCAGCAGCGGACCGCGCAGGAGGGTCAGGTGCATGTCGTCGTTCGAGAACAGCCGGTTGATGCCTTCGAAGGCATACGCGGCGGTCGCATTCTCGCTGCGGCGCGCGCGGGCCCAGCGCTCGAGCCGATGCGTGGCGGACCAGTCGACGCGCCGAGCCTGCGCGGCGCGGATCCCGTCACGCAAGGCGCCCACGTCGCGGAGGCCCAGGTTCACGCCCTGCCCTGCGAGCGGATGCACCA
>NZ_JBGFFG010000174.1:0-6931 GCF_056175765.1 Pseudoxanthomonas sp. LjRoot204_2
GCCCACTCTCGGTTCCTCTTACAACCTGCGTTTAGAAAGAGGATATCGCTACTCTGACTACTTCCCCGGTGAAAGAGTAGTGATACCTATCAGAGATCTTGGCGGCACCCTAGTAGGACTCGCAGCAAGAGCAGCTGATGCAACGCCGGCGAAGGAAAGCCCTAAGTACATGCTTAATAAGGGGCTGCAGAAGGCCTCACATCTTTACAACGGCCATCTCGCCTTCGCTCGACTGCGGAGCAAAGCATCAGATACTGACGAGAATCTTCACCTCTTTGT
This sequence comes from Pseudoxanthomonas sp. LjRoot204_2, assembly GCF_056175765.1. Classification (NCBI taxonomy): domain Bacteria; kingdom Pseudomonadati; phylum Pseudomonadota; class Gammaproteobacteria; order Lysobacterales; family Lysobacteraceae; genus Pseudoxanthomonas; species Pseudoxanthomonas sp. LjRoot204_2. The sequence goes on from NZ_JBGFFG010000174.1 coordinate 280, forward strand.
TTGTGAAGGCTTTTTCGATTCGTTGAGACTAAGCACCTTCGGCATCCCGGCGGTTGCGGTGATGGGGAGCTCGCTCAGTTACGAGCAGGCAAAAATAATCCGGTCGCTCGCATCAGAAGTTGGTGCGGAGAGGCTCGTAGTTAACGTCCTGATGGATGATGACGAGTCCGGTCTAAGGGGGGCATCCCAGTCGATCAAACAACTTCTCGAGCTGGGGTTGCGAACAGAATTCTCCTTTCCTTATGAAATTGAGGGAGGCAACCCTTCCTGCAAGGATCCGGACTGTCTACTCAGAGGGCAAGATCAAGATGTTGCGCAGTCTCTGCTTAGGGAGGCGGCGCTACCACCGGCCACCGCAGTTCTTGCCGCAGAGTACGGCGCCAATGCGAGGGCCCTAATCGACAATGGCTCTTGGAGTAGCGCGCCTCTTTCAAGGAGGATTCTTGCACTAGAACGCGCCACGGGCGCTTTGCGCAGGCTGGTGGCCGGAGCCGATCGAGCGCTCCCTGATTGGATTAGCCAACCACATCCTCAGCGGGGCAGAGCAACTGATGCTTTGGGCGACTGGTTGGCCTACGTTGAGAGCACGAGGAAGCCTGCCGAAGCTAGCTCAGGTCCCTTCAGTTCGAATGAGGACGCCAAACTAAATCACGCACGCCTGTTGGCATACAAAGGGTCGCGGCGCGGTGAGCTGCCCTGCGACGAACCGCGCTGGGAGCGACTAGACCAAGCAGCAACGATGTTCAATMTCGCGTTGAAGGAACGTCTTGCTTCGCCCTTCTTGGGTGATATGCCTCCTTACGATGCGGTGTGGGTGCCGCGATCATTTGGGAAAGAAGAGCCCCGTCTGAAGGTAATGCCGCCATGCGAGGTCCTCACAATTCAGCAGTACATCCTCAATGAAATTCTGTCCGAGCGACTCGACGCGCTTAGTGCCGGCAGCAAGCCATTCAGTCACTGCGTGCCAGCCGTACGCTACTACCGTGAAAGTGACAAGGTCTGTACGACAGGCTTAGGGGCCGGCCCTGACTCTGACAGTCTAGAGGTTCCACTGAGTTACGCTTATCAGATTGATATGGAGGTCGTGGAAGGAAGGCAGCCGGCGACTGATCAGGGCATGTTCCGTCCCTTCAGTGATTGCTGGAAACATTTCGTTCGATCGATCAACGAGCAATCTGAGAAGATTGGGTTTGTGTATACGGAGCGGCTTGACGCCGTTCGATACTACGACAGGATAAGGCGATACGTTGCTCGCGACGCGCTTCTCCCTAAGCTGTCGCAAGCGCTCGGTACCATTCCTAACGGTTCGTCAAACTTCTGCCAACTGTTGAGCTATGGAAGAGGGTGCGGAGGAAGGGATGACGCGTCGACTGTGCTTGACTATCTGACGTCTTCGCTATTTGGCTACACGTACCAGCGGCCCGACAACGGAGAGGCGGAGTCGGCTTCGGACAACATGGGTATTCCCCAGGGACCGGTAACATCGGCATGGTTCGGTTCCATAGCGTTGTTCCCGGTTGATGAGGTCGCGTTAGAGCTAAAGCAGCGCTACAACGTCGAAGGAAACACGAGAATTGGTTACGCGCGATATGTAGACGACATAGTGCTGCTCGCAGACTCGGCGCAGCTCCTCGAAGAGTTCAAGCGCCAAGTAGTTCTGGCTGCCGGAAGGCTTGACTTGATTCTTGTTGCGAAAGCTCAAGCAATTCCACCAATGTCTTCCAGCCAGTTCGCACAGTTCATCACATCAGGGCGAGCAATGGCTGTGTCGGGGCCGGCATGGGAGCCCACACTAGTCGGTGATGGCGATTCAGGCTGGGAGCCATGGGTTGCACTGCCTGACACCGATAGGCAGTCGGCGCTCCAGATCCTCTCCGATTGGACTCTCTACAGTTCAGATGTCCCGACGATTCTCCGTGCTGTACGCACGGCGTTTCTTGCGCCAGACATTCGCGCAAGCGAGCTCGCAAAAGGGGCACGTCTAATTTGGTACGCCGTAGCAATGTCTCTAACCGAGACTGAAAGAGAGGCCACGGCTACGTTCGGCGAAGCCCTCGATCTCTTCGACGGTTATTGGGAGCAGTGTTGCAGCGGCGCAACATGGATCTTGGATCCAAATAGGAATCCATGGGAGCTGCCCTTGGCATTCGCTGTCGAGGGTCTAGACAAGGTTCTCGACACTAGCTCTTATCCTCTCTCGATGTTGAACGCGCAGGAGAACTATGAGCGACGAGCCAGGCTTGCAGTTCTAGCGGAAATAGCGAGAAAACCCGACTTCCCGCAAGTAGTAAGTAGTAGATCGCGTTCGCTGGCTCATCAGGTGGGTAGGCGACTTGAACTAATACTGTGGAAGGCTAAAAAAGGAGCGAAAAGCACTTCTAATGTGGTGAGCCAAGCAGAGCTGGCAAGGACACCGGGCACATGGAATTCATTCGAATGGATGCATCTAGCTGTCGATCAACTTCAGAGGCCGAGGCTTGATGGACGCGATCCGCTGGAGCCTCTGCGCGAACCTATCAATGTAGCTGAGAAGCGAGCTGCCGATCGTGGAGAGGCTGGCTCCTTCAGCGTGGTTCGACAGTTGCTCCCAGATCTCACCTCATCCCAGGCGTCGGATTCAGAATACTCGTCTATAGCATTGCAGACGATAGTCTCAGTCGTGCCCCGCTCGGAGTTGGTGAGGATTCTATCTCGACGGGCCCACCTGCTTGGGGATGCGGAGGATGGTCTACTTCTGCTGCCACCTCTCCCCGGCATTGATCAACAGCGTCTGATTGCTTGCACTAGCGCAGATGCTGTGGTGCACATGGCACTGGTCGATGAAATTAGGGCTTACGAGCCTGTGGAGTTAGGAGATCAATCAGATCCACTGTTGCTTGGTGCTCAGGAAGGTCATCCCGGTAAGTGGGATCTGCCGTGGGTAAAGAGTTCCAGAGGCAGCTTAGACGTGAGAGTGGCAGCGGTCTCGGACATGAAGTTTCGTGCGCTGAGGACGCCGCGTTACTCAATGAGGGGCACGCCAAAGGAGGTTGCGCGTCTGTTCAGAGCGATAGTTCGTGTGGCCAATAAGAGAAGCTAACGAATCCCAAGAACTCGTGCCATCGTGGGCATTCATCGCAACCAGTGAAGATGACAAGCTGATCATCCTTAACGAAGGGGTGCCGGCGGCTCAGCTTACGAACAAAGCTTTCGTTCGAAACGGAGAACGAGGCCTGAGAACCGTCGAGGTTCCAATATACGAAGCTCGTCTTTGGCGGGCTGGTATTGCTGTCTCCGACTACTATGGCTACATCGAAGACCTTGGGAAGTACGGCGAAACCGATGACCCTCCCTTGGACGGCGCAGCTCTTTCTGACATCAGCGCCTATGTGATTCGCTGTCAACTTCGAAAGCTCAGGGGTGAATACGCCAACTCCACGACTAGTCGCAGAATCGAAGGGGCGGACCAACTTCCTGTATCTGTTGAGCGATCGCTTAAGTTCCTTGAGTCCTTCCCCGAAGGAGGAGGCGACGAACAGAATCGACAGCAGATCTCAGCGCTTCTAGCAAACGAGGCGGATCTTGCGGCGATGCGGATCCGGTACACCTACCAACCTGCTGAGTTGTTACCAACCGAATTTCTCCGGCGTCTTGCCGATAGAGTGGTTGGTCGATTGCCCGGTGAAGTAGGTCAGATGCTCGGACTCGGGAGTAGGCGGACTGGCTTGCGCTCTGACCTTAGTGCTTTGCTTCCGCTTGTTGAGGTAATACATGACATGTCGCCTGGTGGCGACGATCTTGGCGCAAGCTACGCTTGGCGAATGCTTCAGGCGGGCATGGTGAGCTCTGCCATCGCGGTTRCATTTCAAGGCATCGCCATTTCTCTCAGGGCTCAAGGTGAGTTCTTCATCCCTGGGATGGAGGTTCCGAGCGTGGAGGTGGACCTTGGAGGGCCCGAATTCACCCCTAGCACAGCCGCTGCACCGCCTGCCGCCGAGGTCGGGCGTGGCCTGTCCTCTATCGTTCGAGGTGTCTACTTAAGATCCGTCGTGGCGGCGCAGAGCGAAGATCCAAGAATCTGTGTTGAGACGGATACGATTGGGCGCTTATCTGAACTGATCACAGTTCTCGAAAGGGCGGATCAATGCGAGGAAGAAGGGGATTGGCCGTTCCTCGACATTGGTTTGGGAACCGTTGAACTGTTGACTATGGATCTTCTTGAGAGAGCCATCGAGCTGGTCTCTACTCTCGATTCGCAACTGCAGTTCGCTAACATTCGGGTCGTCAGTCCGACTTACGGATATGACGCGCAAGGAAAGAGATTTCGCGACCACAGGGATCAAGAATGGGAGATCCAAACGTGGATGATTGGACAGTATCCACCCGATAGGAAAATTGAAGAGATTGTCAGCGGTGGCAAGGTGCTTAAGGCTTGGACAGAGACCGTCGATCTTAGGTCTAGGCGACTGGTGTCTATTTCCGTTGCGGGTCGAGCCTTAGCAAAACTTAGTCAACCGCAAGATGCTGGGCAGGCTACTTCGAGTTCGCCTAGCACTGAGATCAAGCAAGTTAGAGAGAGTAGATATTCTGTGGATGAGGTCCATGAGGATCTTAATCGGGATTCTATTGATGATGGAGCTTCTGACGGTAGGGGGATACATCATGAGGCTCCAAAGTCTGATGACGACCCTGGAGTGCGTCGCTCGGTTCGTGAAGGCCAGCGCGACAACTGGCAGCAACGAAAGGATCTCAAGAATCCTGCTCACGTTCGAGTAGCCATTTTGCAGTCCGAGCAGGAGCTGTCCTATTTTCATCCGATGATGGAGGTTCACGCGCGCAGCTGGCCGCTCAATGAAGGTGCGGCAGAAGCGATTACGGAAGCTTGCAAGAGGGAGCTTCCGAAATGGAACGAGCTTGATCTAGCAAGCTCAGCGCGTGGCCTTGAGCACAAATGGAATCGTGAGGGCGAGCTGTTCCCAAGCTGGCACGAGCACCGTCGACAGCGAATGCTGAAGCGTGCCATCGAAGCGTGCGAGGCACTTGGTGTTGATATTCTGATGTTGCCAGAGTACTCGGTGCGTCAGAAGACGGTGGAATGGATCCAGGATGAGCTCAAAGGAAAGAACTTGTCAGTTCTCGCGGGAACCTACAAGAACTTCGAACATTTCCCACAGGAGAAGGCGCTCCAGGCTATTCTCACTTTACTGTGGCCGGTGGTAGACATTCCTTCGAGTGCAAGCACACACAAGGATACTTCTAGGTCCGATGTATCCGGCCAGGTGTTGGTCCTCTCTCGGCCGAAGAAGTACAGATCTGTGGGTCTTAGCGAACACATTCGGCCCAGCAATGATGCTCTTTCACCATTGTTTAAGCCGGGCCAGCTGGTTTCGCGCATCGCTGAGCATGGAAATGTACTTACGGTGGAGCAGGTCAATGCACTCCTTACCGACAAGCCGCTCCCTCTAAAGCATTTCGCGGAGCTAGTCTGCTCAGAAATCTTTGCGCTGACGAGTCCGTTGAACTTTAGGCACATCCAAGATGACTACGGCGCCTTCTGTAAGAAGTTTGGCTTTGCTGCTAGTGAAACTGCAGTTCGCGATGATGTCTTCAATTTAGGTGAATTGCTGGCTGCTGGCGCACGTGGAGCTTCATCTGATAGGCGTTCTGTCTTGATGGTTCCAGCGGCGACCACACGTACCGCCGACTATTGGTTGGCAGGCCAGGCAAGTCTCTTGGCAGGAGGAACGACAACGGTCTTCTGCAATGGAACGGGCGCGCACCTACTCAAAGGTGGCAGCTGCTTTATCGGCCGTGCGAGCTGGTCGCGCGAACACAGCGAGGCAGGGTACATACCGACATGCACTCCCTATCACGGCTGGTCAAAGGGAATCTTCTACAACAACAGCTCGGACGCTTTGAGTGAAAAGGACCAGGCTGTGGTGGTGGCCGATATTGATCCATACAACATGATAGAGGGCAAGCCGCGACCTCAAATGCTTCCGGTGCCGTTACAGCTCGTCGCGTACTTGCCCATTGTGGAGGTAGTGGACAGTCATGACATAAAGACGCCGGTGTGTTCGTCCTTGGGTGTTGCTACGACAAAGGTCAAGGGGGGTGTCAATCTTGAGTCGCGCCGCGTCCACGAGTCCAAGAAATTCTGGAGCTTGGTCATGGATGTGTCGAAAGGAAGTCGTTACAAAGACTTTGCGAAGTGCTTCTCTGATCCGGCCGCCGTGACTGCGAGAATCGAAGCGTTCAAGAGTGATGCCGATCAGTTACCTCATGCAGGTACGCTCGCCAGTGGTTTATGGGCGTCGCCGGCTCTCTACGACTGGTTAGATGTGGATCTGACCTTAAGGCACGATGAACAGTTGCCAGAAATTAGTGTGCCGTCATGGATAAGGTGAGGCCTCCGGTGAGGTTGGTTGATCACGTCGCTGATGCTCTTTCGGCCAGAAGCGGTCGCCTGGCGTACGCCTGAATCGATCCGGCCCAAGAAGTAGACTTCTTGACTGAACGTTTGGGYGGTGTTCTTGCGATGACTGCTCGCCCTCATCTAGGCAAAACGTAGAGCGTCCCGGCCGTGGTGGTCACCACACCACGGCCAGTCCCTAAAGCTGACTCGGTGATGACGTGCGAGAGGTTGCCGCAGAGCTTCGCCACAAGTTCGCCC
>NZ_JBGFFG010000175.1:0-6888 GCF_056175765.1 Pseudoxanthomonas sp. LjRoot204_2
GCATTGGCCTGGCTGCAGGCACAGGGCCATGCGCCTGCAGACGCCGTTCGCGCCCTGGACGCGGCACGCGGCCACCCCGGTCTTGCCGACGACTGGCTGCGCCACGATGGCCTGGCGCTGCGCGAAGCGGTGGCACGTGATTTGCAGCGGCTGGAGAGGGGCGAGATCGGCGTGGTGGAGACCGCCCAGCGCTGGGYCCACGACGAGCTGGCCGATGCGCGACTGCGCCACGCGGCGGATCTCGCGCTGGAACAGGCGGGCACCGTCGGCTTGACCGATCCTGCCCGATTGAACAAGCTGGCCACCTGGTTCGACGCCGCCAACCGCACCCGTGATCTCCTGCGGACCACGGTGCGCGGCGATCTCGCCATGGTGGAACTGCTGCTGGCCTGGGCCGGTGGCGATCGCGGACGCGCTGTCGGGGCGCGCCGCTGACCGAAACACGGAGACGTCGATGAATGCAGCAGGTGGACGGCAGGGCATCCTGTCACTGGCAGTGAAGGACAAGGCCGCGCTGTACAACGCCTACATGCCGTTCGTGAAGGGCGGCGGGATCTTCGTGCCCACGCCCAAGCGCTACTTCCTCGGTGACGAGGTGTTCCTGCTGCTGACCCTGCCCGAATCCAGTGATCGCCTGCCGGTGGCGGGCAAGGTGGTCTGGGTGACGCCCGTCGGCGCGCAGGGCAACCGCGCTTCCGGCATCGGCGTGCAATTCGCCGAGAACAGCGAAGGCGAAGCCATCAAGAACCGCATCGAAACGATGCTGGCCGGCAGCCTGAACGGCGAGAAGCCCACCCATACGATGTGATGCGCAGGCGGGCTGCATGCTCGCCCTTCCTGTGCACTCTCTCCTGCGTCACGCCCGCGCGCGACGCAGGTAGCGGATCGCGGCCCGTTCCCATTGCCGGGGCCCGCTCGCATGGCGGGCGGCGCGCTGGAGTGCGCCGTCCTCCCAGCCCGCGAATACGCGCGGATCCACGTAGTTCTTCTCGCAGATGCGCGGCGTGTTCCCCAGCAGGTCGGCGGCGCCACGCAGCACGGCCATCCTGATCTGTGCGCGCTGCACATCGTCGCCGGGCATGGGCGGGTCCTGCATCGCCAACGCGCGGAACGCGAACAGCGTCGCGCCCAGGGTACGGAAGTCCTTGGCGGTGTAGTGGCCCTGCAACTGCGCCTGCAGATAGTCGTTCACATCCCCGGAGGTGATGCGATGGACGCGGCCTTCTTCGCGGTACTGGAAGAGCGCCTGTCCCGGCAGTTGCCGGCACTGCCGTACCAGCCTTACCAGCCGCGCATCGGATACGCGTGATTCAAGCGGCTTACCGCCTTTGCCACGGAACGCGAACCGCACATGGCCTGCCGCGATGAACTGCGCATGCGCATTGCGCAGCGTGGTAAGTCCATACGAACCGTTTTCGCGCGCATAGCTCGCGTTGCCGACGCGGAGCAGCGTGTGGCCGAGCAGGGCGACCACCAGCGCGACCACTTTCCGCCGCGGCAGCCCAGGCAGGGCGAGGTCGGCACGGACCTGACGGCGCAGGCGAGGCAGGGCGTCGGCGAATGCGATCAGTCGGTCGTACTTGCGGGCGCCGCGTTCGGCCTGCCATGCCGTGTGGTAGCGGTACTGCTTTCGTCCGCGCGCGTCACGACCGGTCGCCTGCAGGTGGCCTCGCGCATCCGGGCAGATCCACACGTCGGTATAGGCAGGTGGAATGGCCAGTTGGCGGATGCGCGCGAGTGTGGCGTCGTCGCGCACGGGACGCCCACGCGGATCCACGTACGCAAACCCGCGCCCGCGGCGTCGCCGGCGCAGGCCGGGCATGGCATCGGAGGTATAGCGCAGTCCGGCCAAGCGGGGTCAGAACTCGTCCACGTACTCAAGTACCAGCCCATACTGCTCGCCGATGTCGTCCGCAGTGGCGCGTACGCGGTCGGCATGCGACGACGTGGCTTCCACTTCGACGGCATGCACGTCGTCGCCGGGCATGTCGTCCGAAAGGCCGGCCGAACTGGAATCATCGTCGTCCATGTGCGGCATTAGGTCGGCGAGTTCCTCCACCCGCTCGACGCCGTCCACGCCATGCAAGGCGGCCAGCAGGGCATCGAAGCCGGTGCGCGGGCCCGTCGCCCGCAATCTGATTATGGTCATGGTGGTCCTCGTTGCGGGGCGCATGTGTCTTGCCGGCGAACTTAGGGGCGGCGAAGTCACGTCCCCGTGAAGTCCGGCGAGGCAGCGCATGATGCGTTCAGGATGCGGTGGCGCGAGCGAACCCGCGCAGGGTCTCGCCTGATCCGCGTTCGCGTCGCACGGCATGCTCAGCGGGCGTGCGGCCCGGATGTCGTCGTCGAGACCGCGGACAGCGTGATTCCGCCATTGAGCCACCTGCCGATCACCGTGTGCCGCACGAGCAGTTGGTAGCTCGCGAACGACAGCAGGAACGTGGCGGCCAGCGACGCCGCGAACTCGAGCGTCCAGTGCCACGGCACGTCCAGCAGCTGGTACTGGACGGCCAGAAGCACGGGCAGATGGATCAGGTAGACCCAGTACGCGCTGTCGGCGAGCCAGCGCAGGGCGGTGCTGCGCGAATCCAGCCATCGCTTGGACGCCATCAGGCACCAGAGCGTCATCCAGCTTCCCGCGCATGCTTCCAGCAGCGCGCGCACGCCGTGTGCCCAGGCAGAGGCGTGTTCGGTCTCGAAGCCGTCGGTCCATCGAAAAAGCCAGGCGTAGGCGGCGAGCGCGCCGGCCAACAGGAACGACGAAAGGGGACGAAGGCGATCAAGCAGCCCGTCATGGCGGCACAGTTGGTAGCCGAACGCGAAATACGGCCCGAAGAACACCAGCGCCCACAGCGCGGGCACGAAAAACTCCGGCGCCGGCCATGGTGCGCCGACCATCATCAGTGCCGGTGCCGTCAGCACAGGGCCCGCCACGACCCAGGCGGGTGCAGGCATCCCGAAAAGCCGGGTGCCGATGCGTCCAAGGCCCAAGGCCGAGGCGACCCAGACCAGCAGCGTGAACAGCATCAGATAGAACAGGAACCACAGGTGCGCCCACCCCGGCATCGCGGGCATGGCGCCGTGCTGATCGATGAAGGCACGGATCCATGCCAGTGCCGGCGATGGATTCGACGCCGTTTCCGCGGCGTGTTGCGTCAGCCGGGTCATGCCGGCGAGGAGGGGAGGCGCCAGCACGAGCAACGGCAGCAGGATGCGCCTGCATCGATGGCGGAACAACGCCGCCATCGAGCGGCGTGTCACCAGCCGTGCCGAAAAGTAGCCTGCGATGGCGAAGAACAGCGGCATGCGGAACAGGTGCACGAACCACGCGACTGCGTCGACGACCGACGAATTCCCCCGATCCGCGGCCGGCCATACCGGATGCATGAGCGGGCTGTAGGCCAGCGCTGCATGGAAGACCACGCCGGCCAGCATCGCCAGCGCGCGCAGGTTGTCCATGGCGTGGAGGCGATCCCCGGGCGGCATGATGGCGCCGCTCAGAGGAACGAGGTCTTGCGCGCGTGCACCCAGCCGGCGATGAGGATGGCGATGCCGATCGCCGCCAGTTCGGCGCCGATCAGTCCCAGCACCGGCGGACTCCAGACGATGGCATCGCCGCGCAGGTGCTCGCGAATTCCGGGCATCGAGGTGACCCAGTAGAGAAAGGGGCCGATCAGCGTCATCAGTGCCAGCATCGCGAAGACGTTCCAGCCTTCGGAATCCACCGCAATCACCATGCACAGCGAGAGGCAGAAATTGGCCAGCATGAACAACGCCACGACGACCAGCCACGGCACCATGCCGTCCGGGCGGGGCGTGGTCAGTACCAGCGCCAGCAGGAAGCCGCCGACCAGCAGGAACGGCACCAGGTAGATGACCAGATTGGCCAGCAACTTGCCCCAGAACACGTCCATGGGCGTCACGGGCAGGCTCATGACGAAGGGTTGGGTCTGCTGCTTGCGTTCGAGCATCACTGAAGACTGGATGGCGTAGGAACCCACCACGAGCAGCAGCACCAGCAACAGCAGCGCGCCCGCCGAGGCCAGCAGCGGCGTGCCCATGCCCACCAGCCCCAGCGCCAGCAACAGGCCGGCGACGAAACCGGCGAGTTGCTTCTGGTAGACCTGCCAGTCCTTGACGATCAGCTTGCGGACCATCGCGCCATCGGATGCGAGCCAGTTCATGCGTTGTTTCCTCCGCGGACGGTGGTGACGAAAATGTCTTCCAGCGCCATCGGCTCGACTGATTCGATGTGGAGACCGATGGCCTGCAGTGCGGGCAGCGTGGTGGCGTCGAAGGCGCCGGTCTTCACTTCCAGCAGGGGCGCGCTGTCGCGGATCGAGGCGATGCCGGGCAGCCGCCTGAGCGCGTCGGTCGAAGCGCCACGGCAGAGGATCCGCCGCCAGCCGTCGAGGAAGGACTCCTTGTCGCGCGACGCAACCACGCGGCCGCCATGCAGGAAGGTGATCGAATCGGCGATCTGTTCGATGTCCGCGGTGTTGTGCGACGAAAACAGGATCGAGCGTTCCTCGTCGCGCAACACATCGGCCAGTGCGTCCAGCACCTCGCCGCGCGCGACCGGGTCCAGTCCCGTGGTCGGTTCGTCCAGCAACAGCAGGCGTGGATGGCGGGCGAAGAGCAGCAGCAGCAATGCCTTGACGCGCTGTCCGTGCGAGAACCCGGCGAGCGCCTGGTGCGGCCGCAGGTCGAAGCGCTTCAGCAGATCCTGCGCATAGGCTTCGTCCCACGCGGGATAGACGCTGCGGACGAAGTCCATGTGCCAGCGCAGGCTTTGCCCGCGGTAAAGGCGCATGTCGTCGGAGGCGTAGCCGACTTCCTGCTTCACCGAGACCTGGGCGTGTGGCATGGGCTGGCCGAGCACGTCGACCTTGCCGCCATCGGCCCGCACGAGGCCCATCAACAACCGCAACAGCGTCGACTTGCCGGCGCCGTTGACGCCGACCAGGCCCATGACCTGGCCCGTGGGAAGCGCGAGGTCGATATCGCGCAGCGCGAAGTCGTCATACCGCTTGTGCACGCCTTCGAGTGCGATGGCGAGTGTCATCGTGGCTTCCTTCCGTCGGGATCGATGAGGGGTTTGTCGGGTTCGTCGGACAGGGCATGTTCGACGCGATCGAGGACCTGCCGGCGGTCGAGGCCGAGTTTCCTGGCCGCCTCGAGCAGGCCGGCGAGTTGCGACTGGAATTCCTGGGCGGCGAGCATCTGCGTGGCGTCGAGACTCTCTGCCACGAACGAGCCTTTGCCCTGCCGCGTCACGATGACGCCGGCCCGTTCCAGTTCCAGGTAGGCCCGCTTGACCGTGATCACGCTGACCCTGCTGCCCGCTGCCAGCTCGCGGATGGACGGGAGCGGCGCGCCGGCCTTCCATTCGCCGGCCATCACCTTGGCGACCACCTGCGCGATGATCTGCTCGTACATCGGCGTGATCGAATGGGGAGACAGCAGCAGGTCCGTATCCATTCAACCCCCGTGCGCGAGCGGCACGCTGCGTGGCGATGCAGCGGTGGCGAGGGAAGCACTCCTATCGGTTTCGCGAGCCAAGCGTAGAAGTCTCAAGTCGGCATCTGTGTATAGTGAGTATACACAGTAGTTCATTGCCGTCAATGCATCGCTCGCCGGCGGATCGCTGCCTGCGGCCGACGTGCTGCGGCGTGGACCGGGTGGGGTGGGTGCGACCCGGCTGATGCACAATGCGACCCCCTGCCGGACCCGGACGCACCATGGACCTCGAGACCCTCCTGACCGCCGCATTGCGTGAAGCCGGCTATGGCCAGGACGCCATCGGTTCGGCCATGCCGAGGATCCTGCGCATCCTGGAAGCCGAAGACGTGCGCATCGAGGTCGGTCGCGCGCTGTCGCGGAAGGAGCGCGAGTACGTGCGTCTCCAGCTCGAACTCGGACTCAGCGTGCGGGAAGTGGCTGCCGGGCTGAAGAAGTAAAGCGGCGCCATGCCTGGCCCTGCGCCGCGCTCCGGGCGGCGTGTTCGCCCCCCCGACATCGACGGACTGTCGCCCGGCACGCTGCAGTTGCCGCCCGGCGCATGGCCGACGGTACTGGATTGCCTGTGCGAACGTTTTCCCGCCATTCCACGCGTGCAATGGATCGAGCGGATGGCGCGCGGGCGCGTGGTGGATGGCGACGGGAACCCGGTGACCCCATCCCGCTCCTATCGTGTGGGGCTGGACATCCACTACTACCGCGAAGTCGCCGAGGAGCCCGTCATTCCGTTCGACGAAGTCATCCTGCACCTGGATGACGACCTGCTCGTTGCGGACAAGCCGCACTTCCTCCCCGTCGTGCCCGCGGGCCGGCACGCCCGCGAAACGCTGCTGGCGCGCCTGGTCCGCCGCACCGGCAATCCCGCACTGGTGCCACTGCACCGGATCGATCGCGAGACCGCGGGGGTGGTGATGTTCTCCACCCGGCCGGAAAGCCGCGCGCGTTACCAGGCTCTGTTCCGCGAGCGAAGGATCGAGAAGCGCTATCAGGCGATCGCGCCGGCGCTACCGCACCTCGTGTTCCCCTGCATCCGCACCAGCCGGATCGTCGCCGGCGAACCGTTCTTCCGCGTGCAGGAAGTCCAAGGGGTGGCGAACAGCGAAACACGCATCGATGTCATCGCGCGCGGCGGCAATCGCTGGCGCTACGCGCTGACGCCGGTCACCGGCCGCAAGCAYCAGCTGCGSGTGCACATGGCGGCACTCGGCGCGCCGATCGCTGGCGATACGTTGTATCCCTCAGTGCGCCATCGCGCTGTCGGCGACCATGCGGCGCCCTTGCAACTGCTGGCCGAGCGGCTTGCGTTCATGGATCCGCTCCTCGGGATCGAGCGCTGTTTCACCAGCGGCTTTGCGCTTGACGCGTGAG
>NZ_JBGFFG010000176.1:0-6851 GCF_056175765.1 Pseudoxanthomonas sp. LjRoot204_2
GGAGATCAGGTACTTCATCGGGCATCCTCGTGGGCGGCGTCGAGGGGGCGCGGCGTGCCACCCCTTGGTCCGGGCAACCTACCCTCGCCCGCCGTGACGCTCAAGCCTCGCCGCTGCGCGGCCGCGCATAATCGACGCGTGATCACACGGCAGGCGGCGCGCGCATGAAGACGATCGGACTGATCGGGGGGATGAGCTGGGAGTCGACGGTGCCCTACTACCGCCAGATCAACGAGGGCATCAGGGAGCGACTGGGCGGGCTGCATTCGGCGTGCGTGGTGCTGTACAGCGTGGACTTCCACGAGATCGAGCAGTGGCAGCACGCAGGCGACTGGGACGCGGCCGGCGAGCGCCTGGCCGATGCGGCGCGCCGCGTGCAGGCCGCCGGTGCCGACCTGCTGGTGCTGTGCACCAACACCATGCACAAGGTGGCGCCGCAGATCGAGGGGGTTGTGTCGATTCCGCTGCTGCACATCGCCGATGCCACGGGCGCGGCCATGGCCGCCGCCGGCCATCGTACCGTCGGGCTGCTGGGCACCCGCTTCACCATGGAGCAGTCGTTCTATCGCGAGCGCCTGCAGCAGGTGCATGGCCTGCAGGTGATCGTGCCGGCGGCGGACGACCGCGCCGTGGTGCACGACGTGATCTATGACGAGCTGTGCCGCGGCGTGATCCGCGACAGCGCGCGCGACGCTTACCGACGCATCATGGACGCGCTGGCGGACCGTGGCGCGGACGCCATCATCCTCGGCTGCACCGAGATCGGCCTGCTGGTGGGACCGCAGGACGCGCGCGTGCCACTGTTCGACACCACGGCCCTGCACGCCAGCGCCGCGGTGGAGGCCGCGCTGTCGGCGTGACGGATCCGCTCAGCGCGGCAGGCGTGCGATCACCTTGATCTCGAAATCGAATCCCGCCAGCCAGGTCACGCCGAGCGCGGTCCAGGCCGGATAGGGCGCTGCCGGGAAGATGTCGTTCTTGACCGCCAGCACGGTGTCGAACTGGCGTTCCGGATCGGTATGGAAGGTGGTCACGTCGATGATGTCGTCCACGGTGCAGCCGGCCGCCTGCAAAGTGGCCTGCAGGTTGGCGAAAGCCAGGCGCACCTGCGCTTCGAAGTCCGGCTCCGGCGTGCCATCCTCGCGGCTGCCTACCTGTCCTGACACGAACAGGAAGGCATCGGCGCGCACGGCCGGGGAATAGCGGTGATGCTCGTACAGCGCGTGGCGGCCTGCGGGGAAAACGACGTTGCGGGTGTTCATGGACGCATCTCCTGTCGGGCCAGTCGCCCGATGCATGGCGATCACTCTAGGCACCGTGGCTTTCCGGATATACACGCCGATCGCGGGATCACTGTTTGTAGAATCGAAACAATTCCCGCCCCCAAGGAGTGCGCATGGACCGCATCGACGCGATGCAGGCCTTCGTCCGCGTGGTCGAGACCGGCAGCTTCACCCGGGCCGCCGAGACGCTGCAGTCGAGCCGCACGCGGGTGACGCAGCTGGTGCAGTCCCTGGAGGCGCACCTGCGGGTGAAGCTGCTCCACCGCACCACGCGCAAGGTCAACGCGACCGCCGACGGCGCCGCGTACTACGCGCGCGTGGTCCGCCTGCTGGCCGACCTGGACGATGCCGAGACCAGCCTGTCGGCCGCGTCCGAGGCGCCGCGCGGGCGGCTGCGCGTGGACGTGCCTGCGCCGCTGGCGCGCCTGGTCCTGGTGCCGGCGCTGCCGGATTTCCACGCGCGCTATCCCGATATCCAGCTGGACCTGGGCGCCAGCGACCGGCATGTGGACCTGATCGACGAGAACGTCGACTGCGTGGTGCGCGGTGGCACGCTCTCCGATCCCTCGCTGCGGGCACGCCACCTGGCAGACCTGGCACTGGGCATCTATGCATCGCCGGCCTACCTGGCACGCGCGGGCACGCCGGTGCATCCCCACGCGCTGGACGACGGTACGCACCGCATCGTCGGCTATCGCGGATCGCGCACCGGCCCTCCGCTGGCGTACGACCTGCAACGAGGCGACGAACACGTCAGCGTGCACGGCCGGCCCGTCATGTCGGTTGACGATGGCAACGCCTATCTGGCGGCGGGGCTGGCCGGCATGGGCGTGCTGTGGCTGCCGCAGTACATGGCCCGCGAGCCCGTCGCGCACGGCGAACTGGTGCCGCTGTTCGAGGRCTGGCAGCTGGCGCCGATGCCGCTTTACCTGGCGTTTCCGCCCAGCCGCCATGTCAGCCGCAAGCTGCGGGTGTTCATCGATTGGATCGTGGACCTGATGGCGCAGCAGGCACCGGCAATCCTGCCACCCAAGGCGCGCGATGCGCCGCCGGCGTGAGTCCCGGACCGCGCGTCACGGTGGCGTTCTCGACTAGCGCGGCGTCAGCACGTCCAGCAACAGCGGCACGTTGAAGGGTTTCGTCATCAGCAGGGTGCCGGGCGGCAATCCCGCCATGTCGTTCTTGTCGTGGCCGGAGACCACGCACACGGTTGCGCCGGGATGGAGCACGCGTGCTTCGCGCGCGACCGTGGCGCCGGTGATGTCCGGCATCCAGTAGTCGGTGACGATGCAGTCGTACCTCGCCTGCCGCATCAGATCGAGCGCCGCCGTCGCGGTCGCGGCCTGCGTCACCGTGTGCCCCGCGACCTCGATGGCCTCGGCCACCATGGAGCGGTGCGTGTCGTCGTCATCGACGTAGAGGATGTTCAATGAAGTCATGGCGGAACTTTGCCGCAACGCCCCGCGAAGCTGGTGTGAACCGGAGACGGCTGACCGGTTTCGGTGTCTGGAAGCAGTGCGCGTCCTGCGGACAAGAACGGCAGATGTCCGTCAGCAGCGCAGATCAAGCCGGCAGATGCGCGCGGATCTGCGCGGCCGTCTCCGTCAGGCGTTCGAGGGAGACGCGGACGCGCGCCATCCGCGCCGCATCATCATTCGGGTCGTGGACGGCACCCCGCCTGCGCCCGGCGCTTTCGAAGACGGCGAGTTGCGGCGGGCCGATGCCCCAGTCGCTGCCAGGCTGCCGCGGCACGACGTGGAAATGGAAGTGCGGCGTTTCCTGGCCGCTGTAGACGCCGTTGTTCTGGAACGTGAGGATGCCGAGCGGCCGATAGGCGCGGACAAGGGCGCTGGCGACGCGCTGGGCCGCCCCCAGGACGGCCGCGCACTCCGGTGCGGACAGATCGAGCAGCGTCGCCACGTGCCGGCGCGTGATGACGCAGCACTGGCCGGTCTCGAATTGCCACGGATTGATCACGGTGAGCGTGTGCTCGCCCTCGTCGATGATCTTCCACGGCTCGTCGCGCGCGGCCACGCACAGGTCGCACGGATCCCGGACAGGAAGTTCGATCATCTTCCGCCTCCTGACGGCCTCATCCTTCGAAATGGAATTCCATGGGGATCAGCTCGACGGCCCAGCCGCCCTCCTCGCCCAGCGTGGCCGCCGGATGCAGCGAAGCGATCCGCACCGCCTCTTCGGGACTGTCGGCATCGATGATGAAAAGACCGCCGACCACCTCCTTCGACTCGGTGTACGGGCCGTCGCTGACCTGCGTCCGGCCCTGGCGGGGACGAAGGGTCTTCCAGCCATCCAGGTCGCCCAGCGACGCGGCCAACCGCACCTTGCCGGTCGCGCGCATCGCGTCGTCCCGCGCAGGGCACTGGCCGACCAGCGCCTCGACAGCCGCGGGGCTCATCGCGGCGAACTTTTCGGGGGTGAAATAGGCCAGGCCGAGGTACTTCATGGGAACTCCCGTGGGTCGTGATGCCTTGGCGACGAACCGTAAGGCCGGACATCGACACGTCCGCCGCCTGTGTCATCCTGCGGGGCACGCAGCTTACCGCGGCCCGGTTGCGGCCGCCGGCAAACCATCGAGCGACACGCCATGCCCGATTCACGCGCGCCCTATCTGCCCGTCAACCGCGAATTCCATGATGTGCTGGAAGCCACGGCCATGCGTCGCACCGCCGTCGAAGTCCGCTTCCTCGACGACGATGGCGTGATGCAACGGCGGACCTGCCGCCTCGTCACGCTGTCCGCGCGCGACGGCGTCGAACGGGTGGCACTCGACTCGGGCGAGCACGTCCGCCTCGATAGGCTGGTCGCCGTGGCGGGTACGGCACTGTCGGATTTCCCGGCGCCGACGTGAGTCGGGGCGCCCTCGGGAGTCGCGTAAGCTGACCCCATGACCGCCCTCGCCTCCCTCCTCGGTACCGGCCTGCCGCTGATCCAGGCGCCGATGGCGGGTGTGCAGGACGAACGACTGGCCCTTGCGGTGGCGCACGCGGGCGCGCTCGGTTCCCTGCCTTGCGCGATGCTGGACGCCGCGCAGTTGCAGGCGGCACTCCGGACGTTCGCCGCGCGCGCGCAGCCGGTCAACCTCAACTTCTTCTGCCATGCGAGGGCCGAGCCCGATGCGGACGAGATGCAGCGCTGGCGCGAGGCCCTGGCACCGTACTACGACGCGTACGGCATCGTCCCGCCCACGCCATCGGCTACCGGCGCGCGGCGCCCGCTGGATGCCGCAACGGTGGCGCTGCTGGAACCGTTCCGTCCGCCGATCGTGAGCTTCCACTTCGGACTGCCCGATGCAGCCCTGCTGGYGCGCATCAAGGGCTGGGGCGCGACCGTGCTGTCGTCCGCCACGACGCTAGAGGAAGGCCTGTGGCTGGAACGTCGCGGCGTGGACGCGGTGATCGCGCAGGGCATCGAGGCGGGTGGGCATCGGGGGCATTTCCTCTCCGAGGACCTGACGCTGCAACCCGCAACGCTTCCGCTGGTGGCGTCGTTGTCGAAGGCGTTGGCCGTGCCGGTGGTCGCAGCCGGCGGCATCGGCGATCGCCATGATGTACGGGCCATGCTCGACGCGGGCGCCAGCGCGGTACAGGCCGGCACCGCGTACCTGCTGTGTCCGGAGGCGACGACCACGCCCGTGCATCGCGCTGCGCTCCAGCAGCCGATGCGCGAAGCCGCCGTGACCAACCTGTTCAGTGGCCGGCCCGCCCGTGGCCTGGTCAACCGGCTGATGCGCGAGCTGGGCCCCCTGTCGGACCTGCCACCGGCGTTCCCGTGGGCGTCGCCGGCGCTGGCACCGCTGCGCGCGGCGGCGGAAGCCGTCGGCCGCGATGACTTTTCCCCGCTCTGGTCCGGCGCGCGGCCGGGCACCCTGGCGGGCCTGGATGCCGCCGGGGTCACGCGCCATCTGATGGGCGTGGACTGAGCCCGCGGGTGCCATCGGTGAGGCTGGGCGCGCCTGCATCCGACCATCTCCGTGACGCGTAACGTCAGTTTCAGCCGTTCCGAAGCGACGCGATCCTCTCCCCTGCGGCGTAGCCCAGGCGCGGCAGGGTGTGAGCCGTGGCACGGGATTTGCATGAAATGCCCGGATCAGACAGGGGATATCGATGGATCTGCAGCGGCTCGCAAGGCGGGCATGGTCAGGCGGGGTACTGGCCCTTGCGATGGCGTCGGGCGCCCATGCCGCGGAGGTGCGCCTGGCCGTCGGCAGCAACACCGGGCCGGCGGTGGACGCCGTGGTCAGCCTGCACGGTACGGTTCCGTCGTCCACCCGCACCGCGACCGCACGCATGGACCAGCAGCATTCGGCGTTCGTCCCCGGCGTGCTGCCGGTGCAGGCCGGCACGGTGGTGGCGTTCCCCAACCGCGACAACATCCAGCACCACGTCTATTCGTTCTCCCAGCCGCGGCAGTTCGAGATCCCGCTCTACTCCGGCAACAAGGCCGCGCCGATCCGCTTCGACAAGCCCGGCGTGGTGGTGGTGGGCTGCAACATCCACGACTGGATGATCGGCCACATCGTCGTGCTCGACACGCCCTACTTCGGCAAGACCGGGACCGACGGCAAGCTGTCGCTGGAGGTGCCGCCGGGGCGCTACACGCTGCGCGTGTGGCACGTCCGCGGTAACGGTGCACCGCTCGAGCGCACGCTCGACGTGCCGGCCGCCGGTACTTCCGCGACCCTGCAGGTGTCGCTGGCGCCGGTGAAGAGCGAGGTCCGCGGCAACGACCGTCTCCGCTCGCTGCAGGAGAAGTTCCGCCAGGCCAAGGGCGGCACGCCTTGAAGCCACGCCGTTTCCAGACGCGCGTCATCGCGGTGATGATCGCCGTGGTGGCGGCGGCGCAGCTGGCCACGTTCGCGGTGGTCACGGTCGCGACCCAGCGCGCGGTGTCGTCGCGACTGGAGCAGGAACTGCACGTGGGGCATCGCGTGTGGGAGCAGTTCCAGCAGGGCCGCTCGGAGCAGTTGCTCGCCTCGGCATCGGTGCTGGCGGACGACTTCGGATTCCGTGCGGCGGTGACCAGCGGCGATCTGCCCACGTTGCGCTCGGCATTGGACAACCATGGCACGCGCATCGGCGCGGACCTGGCATGGGTGCTCAACCGCGACGGCCGCTGGCAGGCCAGCGCCAACGGCATGGCGGGCCCCTCGGCCGATGTGTTGGCCGGGATCATGCGGCAGGCCGCCACCGATGGCCTGGCCCTGCAGACGGTGGTGGTGCAGGACGCGCTGTACCTGGTGGTGGTGCTGCCGGTGATGGCCCCTGACCGGGTCGGCTGGCTAGCGGTCGGTCGCCGCTACGACGATACCGTCGCGCAGGAATACCGCAGCCTCACGGGCCTGGAAGCCGCCTTCGTCACCCTGGTCGGCAACCGCACCCGGGTACATGCGGCCTCCCTGCCGATGGACCAGCGCGCGCCCTTCGCCCGCGCCTGGGTGGCCGACGGCGATCACGCACGGCCGGTTGCCGTGGGTGCCGACCATTACCTGTCCGATTCGCATCCGCTGACGCAGGGCGACGACGCCCGGCTGGTGCTGCTGGATTCGTA
>NZ_JBGFFG010000177.1:0-9493 GCF_056175765.1 Pseudoxanthomonas sp. LjRoot204_2
CGATCTATTCGACCTTCCTGCAGCGCGGCTACGACCAGTTGGTGCACGACGTGGCGATCCAGAAGCTGGACGTACTGTTCGCGATCGATCGCGGCGGCGTGGTCGGCCCGGACGGGGCCACGCATGCGGGCAACCTGGACCTGAGCTACCTGCGTTGCGTGCCGCACATGGTCGTGATGGCGCCGGCGGACGAGAACGAATGCCGGCAGATGCTGAGCACGGGCTACCACTTCAATGGCCCGGCCGCCGTGCGCTACCCGCGCGGCACCGGCCCCGGCGTAGCGCTGCAGACGACGCTGGATACCCTGCCGATAGGCAAGGCGGACGTTCGCGTGCGCGGCAACCGCGTGGCGCTGCTCGCGTTCGGATCCACCGCTGCCGCTGCAGAACAGGTCGGTCGCGAGCTGGGCCTGACCGTGGTGAACATGCGCTTCGTGAAGCCGCTGGACCGCGACCTGATTCTCGAGCTGGCGAAGACCCACCAGGGCTTCGTCACCATCGAGGACAACGTGGTAATGGGCGGCGCAGGGTCCGGCGTCGCCGAACTGCTGAATGCCGAAGGCATCTCGCTGCCCGTGCTCCACCTGGGCCTGCCGGACGAATTCCAGCACCACGCCAGCCGTGAGGATCTATTGGCCGAAGCCGGTATCGATGCCAGCGGCATCCGCGCCAGCGTGCTGAAGCGCTGGCCTGTACTCGCGGCCACGCAGACACCGATGACCGCGGCGGGCTGAAGCCGCGCCGCGAGGTGAAGTGTCGCTGGTCCCGCGCAGCGCGCGTTACTCCGGCGCTTCCACCGTGTAGCCCCGCGCCTGCAGCGCCGCGAGATAGCCGTCGGGCTTCACCAGATCCCATACCGACAGCGTGGCGAAGGTGATGCGGTTCTTGCGCAGGGAGGCGTCCGCCATTTCGAGCCACTTCGCACGCACGCGGGCGTCGATATCGCGGACGCCGTGCTTGCGTGCCGTGTCGGTGTCGAACCACGCCGACTCGCAGGCGGCGCGCTCGTCGGCCCGGGCTCCATTGCGGATGGCCGTCCAGTCGCCCACCGCCCAGGCGCGCGCGCTGGCTGCGGATTGGGGGAGTTCGTGTTCGATCAGATCGAGCGTCTTCCGAAAGCACGCCAGGTCCTGCGGCTTCAACGTCTCCTTGCGGAAGTCCGCCAGGGCGCCCTTGGGGTCTTCCAGGGTGATCTTCAGCTGGGTCGGCGTGCGCTTCATGCCACGCGCCTTCAGCGCGCCCTCGATTACCGGGGTGACGACGCCGCCGGCATTCTGCAGGCCGCTGCGGGACAGGGCCTTGCCATAGAGTTCATAGACCGCAATCAGGGGACGCTTCTTCTCGACGCCGCCGTCGCGCCCCATGTAGCGCTGCTTCAGCACGGACCAGCGCGCGTACAGTTCCGGCGGAAGGACGTCCTGCAGCTTTTCGCCATCAGGATTCTTGGCGGCCTTCAGCGCCGAGGGCAGCATCGACAGGCCGCGGAAGAATCCGACATCGGCATTGACCGTCACGCCTGGCGGACCGAGGACCTCATCCGCCAGCTGCAACACCTGCGTCACTTCGTCCGATCGCCACGTCATGCCCTTGGGGAGCGGCGACTGGGTACCCAGCAGATAAAGCAGATGGTCGCCATGGCGCACCTTCCAAAGACCCGGCCCCGGCTGCATACCGGAGACGACGACCGCCTCCATGTCGATCACGCCTTTTTCGTCCACCACGACCGTGTCCGCACCGGTCGCTCCCGCATCCTGCGCGATGGCGATACCCGGCATCAGTGACAGCGACAGGCAAAGCAGCACTCGGTTGAACGACAGACGCATCCTGGCGACTCCATGTGGAAGAGTCGCGAGTGTGCCCGTGCCCAGGCGAACCGGCATGCAGTGCCGCGCAGCCGGGCGGGGAATCGTTCAGGCGACCTTGCCGCCCGCCTCCCGCAGCGTCCGCGCTACCTCGCTGCCGCTCTGCATCAGCTCGAACCCCTGCCAGCTGAAACCCGGCGATACCGAACAATCGACCAGCGTGAAAGCGCCCAGCGAACGTGCGCTTTGCCACACGCCGGCCGGCACGACCTGGTTGGATTGCCCGCCCCGCGCGGAGGTGTCCAGCTGGACCCGCGTCAGGGTGCGCTGGTCGGGATCGAACATCGACAGTTCCATCGGACTGCCGTCGTGCCAGTCCCAGACCTCGGTCGCGTCGACGCGGTGCCAGCGGGTCACCACGCCTTCCGGCAGCAGGAACTTGATGGCGGTCAGCGCGGGCCGCTCGATTCCGTTGACCTCGGTGCGCTTGGCGGACTCGTAGACGCGCCGGAAGTAGCCTCCTTCCGGATGCGGCGCCAGTTGCAGGTCACGGATCAGGGCATCGGTCATCGAAGGCATGGTCGGTCCTGCGCRTGATAACCGTGGGCCATCCTGCACGGCGGCGGACGACGGGCACAAAAAAGCCCACGCATGTGCGCAGGCTTGATGTCGAACCGCGATTGGTCGGGACGGCCGGATTTGAACCGACGACCCTCTGCCCCCCAGGCAGATGCGCTACCAGGCTGCGCTACGCCCCGAATCTCGCGGATCGGCCCGCCTTGCGACGGGCCGCGCATTATAGCCGGAATTCTTCGGCGACTCCCAGCAGGAGCGCCGCCATGCCTCACCGGCGGAGCAACTGGAGGATTTCCTCCAGCTCCATCCGCACCTGGCGCACGATCTGCGCGCTCATCGCCGATTCCTGCTTGGCGCCCTCACCCTCGAGGCGCAGGCGCGCGCCGCCGATGGTGTAGCCCTGTTCGTACAGCAGGCCGCGGATCTGGCGCACCATCAGCACGTCATGGCGCTGGTAGTAACGGCGGTTGCCGCGACGCTTGGCGGGCTCCAGGCTGGGGAACTCGGTCTCCCAGTAACGCAGCACGTGCGGCTTCACGTCGCACAGCTCGCTCACTTCACCGATGGTGAAGTAGCGCTTGGCCGGAATCGGCGGAAGCTCGCGGTTACTGCCCGGATCCAGCATACGTTTCCACCCGCTCCTTGAGTTTCTGCCCCGGCCGGAACGTCACCACGGTGCGCGCCGAGATCGGGATCTCTTCACCGGTCTTGGGGTTGCGGCCCGGACGCTGGTTCTTGCGCCGCAGGTCGAAATTGCCGAACCCGGACAGCTTCACCTGCCGACCCTGCTCCAGCGCCTCGCGCAGCACGTCGAAGTACGCATCGACGAATTCCTTCGCCTCGCGCTTGTTCAGGCCGACCTCGTCGAACAGACGTTCGGCCATTTCCGCCTTCGTCAAAGCCATGGATTACTGCATCCCCATTGCGGCCGTCACCGGCCCAGCCACTGCCTTCACACGCTTCATCCGCGGATCTTCGCGCCATGCGCGGCGTCGATCGCGGTGACCACGGCGGCCACGACCTGCGCCACCTCGCTCTCAGTGAGAGTGCGTGAGTTGTCCTGCAAAATCAAGCCCATAGCGAGACTCTTTTGACCGGATTCGACCCCTTGTCCCACGTAGCGGTCGAACAGCTGCACGTCCCGCAGCAACGGCCCCGCCGCCGCTTTCGCAGTGGCGGCGAGCGCCGCCCAGGACACCGTCTCCGGGACGACGAACGCGAGGTCCCGGCGGACGGACGGGTAGCGCGACAATTCCATCGCGCGCGGCAGCGCACGGACGCTCAACGGCGCTACGTCCAGTTCGAACGCGAACACCTCCGCATCCAGGTCCAGCCCGCGTTGCAGGCGCGGATGCAGTTGCCCGATCCAGCCCAGGCGCACACCGTCGCGGTAGACGTCGGCCGACCGGCCGGGGTGCCCATGGACGGCGGTCGAGGGACGGAATTCGAGGTTCGCGCCGGCCAGCGACGCCACGCTTTCCAGATCGCCCTTGAGGTCATGGAAATCGACCTTCCGCGACGCCGCGCCCCACTGTTCGCCGAGCGCCTCACCGGTGACGGCCGCAGCGATGCGCAGCGTTTCGACCGGCGCATCGCCGGGTCGGACCGGCGCGTGGAACACGTTGCCGATCTCGAACAGGCGCACGCGGCCCGCCTGGCGCGCGGCGTTGCGCTGCAGCGCAGCCACGACACCAGGCAGCAGCTGTGTGCGCATGATCGCCAGTTCCGCGCTGAGCGGGTTGGCCAGCGGCACGGCACCGTCGCTGGCGTTCCACTGCGAAAGCCATTGAGCGTCGACGAACGCGAAATTGACGGTCTCGAAATAATCCCGCGCCGCCAATTGGCGACGCACCATGCCCGGTTCGACCCTCGTCTCGCTGGGGGCCGCAATGCGGGTCGCGCCGCCGGGCAGTGTGGTGGGCACGCGGTCGTAGCCGTGGATCCGCGCGAGTTCCTCGATCAGATCTTCCTCGATGGCGAGATCGAAGCGCCGGCTCGGCGCAACAACGCGCCAGCCTTCCGCAACCGTGGTCGCCTGCAGGCCAAGGGCACGCAGGATGCGTTCGATCTCGGCATCGGGAATGTCCACGCCCAGCACGCGTGCCACGCGCGCGCGGCGCAGCAGGATGGTGGCGGCCTGCGGCAGGTGGTCGGAAAGCACGGCCTCGGTGGTCGGACCGGGCACGCCACCGGCCACATCCAGTATCAGGCGCGTGGCGTATTCCACCGCGATACGCGGCAATTCCGGATCCACGCCGCGCTCGAAGCGATGGCCGGCATCGGTGTGCAGGCCGAGTTTGCGGCTGCGCCCGATGATGGCGGACGGCACCCAGTGCGCGGCTTCAAGGAAGACATTGCGCGTGGCGTCGGTGACCCGTGTATCGAGCCCGCCCATGATCCCGCCGAGCGCGACGGCGCGCGCGCCATGGCCCCCCTGTCCATCCGAAACGACCAGGAAATCCTCGTCGAGCACGGCCGTGCGGCCATCGAGCAGGGCAACGGTCTCCTCAGCGCGCGCAGGACGCACGACGATGCCGCCCACCAGGCGGTCCTTGTCGAAGGCGTGCATGGGCTGGCCCAGCTCGAGCATCACGTACTGGGTCACGTCGACCAGGAAACTGATCGGACGCACCCCACTGCGGCGCAGGCGTTCGGCCATCCATACCGGGGTAGCTGCCTGGGCGTTGACGCCTTCGATCACGCGGCCGGCGAAGYGCGGCACCTTCGCCCCGGCCTCCAGCGCAACTTCCATCGTTACCGGGCTCTGCGCGTGCACCGGCGCGTCGTCCAGTGGCTTCACTTCACTGCCCAGCGAGGCCGCCACGTCGTACGCGATACCGCGCACGCTGAAGCAGTCGGCGCGGTTCGGCGTCAGCTTGATCTCGATGCTGGCGTCGGGCAGGCCGAGATAGCCGGCGACCGGCGTGCCGACGGGCGCGTTGGCGGGCAGTTCCAGCAGGCCGGAGGCATCGGCGTCGATGCCGAGTTCCTTGGCCGAGCACAGCATGCCGTTCGATTCCACGCCCCGCAGCTTGGCCGCCTTGATGGCGATGCCGCCGACATTGGCGCCGACCATCGCCAGCGGCGCGATCAGACCCGGGCGCGCGTTCGGCGCGCCGCATACGATCTGCAGCAGACCACCCTGCCCCGCATCCACCTGGCAGACCTGCAGGCGATCGGCTTCGGGATGCTTCGCGCATTCGACGATGCGCGCGACGATGACGTTTTCCAGACCCTCGCCCAGCACCGTGACGTCCTCGACCTCCAGGCCGATGGCAGTCAGCGTTGCGGACAGCTCATCGCGGCTGGCTTCGGTGGGGACGTGGCTGCGCAACCAGTTTTCAGAGAACTTCATCGTTCGTTGTCCGTAGGGCGGGTCCGGGCCCGCCGCCTTCAAGAGTCAGATATCGAGGGGTGCGTGCGGTGCGACGCGTTACGCGAACTGCTTCAGGAACCGCACGTCGTTCTCGAAGAACGCGCGCAGGTCGTTGACGCCGTAGCGCAGCATCGCGAAGCGCTCCACGCCCAGGCCGAACGCGAAGCCGGTATAGCGCTCTGGGTCGATGCCGCAGTTCCGCAGCACGTTCGGGTGCACCATGCCGCAGCCCAGCACTTCCAGCCAGCGCGTGCTGCCGTCCGGCTGCTGCCATGCGATGTCGACTTCCGCGCCCGGCTCGACGAAGGGGAAGTAGCTGGGGCGGAAACGCATTTCGAAGTCGCGCTCGAAGAACGCGCGCACGAACTCGGCCAGCGTGCCCTTGAGGTCGGCGAACGTGGAGTGCTCGTCCACCAGCAGGCCTTCGACCTGGTGGAACATCGGCGAATGCGTCTGGTCGCTGTCGCTGCGATAGACCTTGCCCGCCGCGATCATGCGCAGCGGCGGCTGATGGGCGTCCATGTAGCGCACCTGCACACCCGAGGTATGCGTGCGCAGCAGGCGGCCGTCGCCGAAGTAGAACGTGTCGTGCATGGCGCGCGCCGGATGGTGCGGCGGGAAATTCAGCGCCTCGAAGTTGTGCCAGTCGTCCTCGATCTCGGGACCGTCGGCCAGCTCGTAACCCAGGCGGCCGAAGATGTCGGCGATGCGCTCAAGCGTACGGCTGATCGGATGCAGGCCGCCGCGGGTGCCGTTGCGGCCGGGCAGCGTGATGTCGATGGTCTCGCCCGCCAGGCGCGCATCGAGGGCGGCGTCTTCCAGCACGGACTTGCGCATCGACAAGGCGTCGCCGATCGCATCCCGCGCACGATTGATGGCTTCGCCCGCCGCCTTGCGCTGGTCGGCGGGCAACGCGCCCAGTTGCTTCAGCTGGGTGGTGATGCTTCCGCTCTTGCCCAGCAGGGCGACACGCAACTGCTCCAGCGCATACGGCGACTGCGCCGCTGCGATGTCGGACAGGGCTTGCGTGGACAGGGATTCGATATCGCTCATTGGATGTCCATGAGAGGGTGTTTTCTCCATCGCGACTTACGTCGCTCCCACAGGGCAGAACCACAAAAAACAATGGGGAAGGACTCGCGCCCTTCCCCACGTGTTTCCGGCGATCGACTGCCGGAGTGCTTTACGGTGGAGACGCGGCTTACGCCGCGAGTGCGCCCTTCGCCTTTTCAGCCAGGGCCGCAAAACCGGCCGCGTCGTGCACGGCGATGTCCGCCAGCACCTTGCGGTCCAGGGTGATGCCAGCCTTCAGCAGGCCGTTCATGAAGCGGCTGTAGCTCAGGCCATTGATGCGGGCCGCCGCGTTGATACGCGTGATCCACAGCGAACGGAA
Organism: Pseudoxanthomonas sp. LjRoot204_2; assembly: GCF_056175765.1. Taxonomy (NCBI): domain Bacteria; kingdom Pseudomonadati; phylum Pseudomonadota; class Gammaproteobacteria; order Lysobacterales; family Lysobacteraceae; genus Pseudoxanthomonas; species Pseudoxanthomonas sp. LjRoot204_2. The sequence goes on from NZ_JBGFFG010000177.1 coordinate 7,148, forward strand.
GTTGCGCTTCTTCTGCTTGCGGCCGATGTAGGCGTACTGCTGCGCCTTGATGACCGCCTGCTTGGCGACGCGGAACACCTTGCGACGGGCGTTGTAGTAGCCCTTGGCCAGGGTGAGGACCTTCTTGTGACGGCGACGCGCCATCACGCCACGCTTAACTCGTGCCATGTCTCAGTCCTCAGAGGTAGGGAAGCATGCGGTTCAAACGGCCGCTGTCCTCGGCGCGAATGATATTCGTCGCACGCAGGCCGCGCTTACGCTTGGTCGCTTTCTTGGTGAGGATGTGGCTACGGTTGGCGTGGCCAGCCTTGAACTTGCCGGATGCGGTCTTGCGAAAACGCTTCGCCGCCGCCCGGTGGGTCTTGATCTTGGGCATTGCTATGTCCTTGACGGGTTTATGTCACTGATCCGGGCGGCACCCTTTCAACGCTTTGCGGCTGCGCCGCGAAGACTGAAAGGCCACTCTTTCCATCCATGCCCATATCGGCTTTTAAGTCGTTGATTCCAGAACGGAACCCCCGACGGGTCCATCGGCTGCGAGCAGCCTCCCGGCGTACCGGGCCGCGTATTATGCCCGCTGCTGTTTTCTCTTGCAAATCCGGCCACTTAGCGGAAAAGCGAAAGGCGCCTTGCGGCGCCTTCCCCTCACCCTTTGCCCTCTCCACGCTTGCGGGGCGAGGGGAACAGTAGGCGTCAGCGGCCAAGCCGCTGACATCACTTCTTCTTGGGGGCGATCATCATGACCATCTGACGGCCTTCCAGGCGCGGACGGGACTCGATGACGATCTCGTCGCCCAACTCGGCCTCGATGCGCGCGGCCATCTCGCGACCCAGCTCCTGGTGGCTCATCTCACGGCCACGGAAACGGATGTTGACCTTGACCTTGTCGCCTTCTTCCAGGAAGCGGCGGATGTTGCGCATCTTGATCTGGTAGTCGCCCTCGTCGGTGACGGGACGGAACTTGAGTTCCTTGATCTCGACCTGCTTGGTCTTCTTCTTGGCTTCGTTGGCCTTTTTCTGCATTTCGAACTTGAACTTGCCGAAGTCCATGATCTTGCAGACGGGCGGTTCGGCGTTCGGCTGGATCTCGACCAGGTCCAGGCCTTCGTCTTCCGCCTTGGCCAAGGCTTCGTCGCGCGAAAGCACGCCGATCATCTCGCCATCGGAACCGATCACGCGCACCCGCGGCACGCGGATCTCGTGATTCTTGCGGTTTTGCTTGTTGTCAGGGGTGCTGATGTTGCAGTCTCCAGGGAGGGGTGCACCGGTCCGCGATGGACCGGAACCTTATTGCGCGGCGTGCTCGCTGCGCAAGCGTTCGGCGAAGGCGGCAACGGACATGCTGCCCAGGTCTTCCCCGGAACGCGTACGCACGGCGATGGCGCCATTCTCCTTCTCGCGGTCGCCGACCACCAGCAGGTATGGCACCCGCTGCAGCGTGTGCTCGCGAATCTTATAGCCGATCTTCTCGTTCCGCAAATCGGCCGCCACCCGGAAGCCTTGATTTGCAAGGGTTTTCCTGACCTCGGCCACGTAATCGGCCTGGGCGTCGGTGATATTCATCACGACGGCCTGCTGAGGGGCCAGCCAGGACGGGAATGCACCAGCATGGTGCTCGATCAGGATGCCGATGAAGCGCTCCATCGACCCCACGATCGCCCGGTGCAGCATGACCGGGTGCTGGCGCTGGCTGTTCTCGTCCACGTACTCGGCGCCCAGGCGGCCCGGCATCATGAARTCSACCTGCATCGTGCCCAGCTGCCAGGTCCGGCCGATGGCGTCCTTCAGGTGGTACTCGATCTTCGGGCCGTAGAAGGCGCCCTCGCCCGGCAGTTCCTGCCACTCCACCCCGCAGCTGCGCAGGGCGGCGCGCAGGGCGGCCTCGGCCTTGTCCCAGGTAGCGTCGTCGCCCAGGCGGGAATCGGGGCGCAGGGCGATCTTGATCTGGATGTCTTCGAAACCGAAGTCCGAGTACACCTTCAGCGCCTGCTGGTGGAACGCCGTGACCTCGGCCTCGATCTGGTCTTCCGTGCAGAAGATGTGGCCGTCGTCCTGGGTGAAGCCGCGCACGCGCAGGATGCCGTGCAGCGCGCCCSWTGGCTCGTTGCGRTGGCASKSGCCRAACTCGCCGTAGCGSAKCGGCAGGTCGCGGTAGCTGTGCAGCCCCTGGTTGAACACCTGCACGTGGCCGGGACAGTTCATCGGCTTGACCGCGTAGGTGCGGTTCTCCGACTCGCTGAAGAACATGTTTTCCTTGTAGTTGTCCCAGTGGCCGGACTTCTTCCACAAGGCGACGTCGAGGATCTGCGGGCAGCGCACTTCCTGGTACCCGCTGTCGCGGTAGAC
>NZ_JBGFFG010000178.1:0-6831 GCF_056175765.1 Pseudoxanthomonas sp. LjRoot204_2
GAACAGGAAGCCCACCAGCGCCGCGAACAACACGGTCATCGCGTTGCAGATCGCGCCGATCGCCGCAGGCGAACGCTGCGCCGCCCACGCGAACAACAGGAACGGGATGGCCGAATTGATCGCGCCGATCATCGCCAGGCGCGGCCACATGCCGGCGCGGAAGTGCGCGCGCTCGCGCCAGAGGAACGGCAGCAGGACCAATGCTCCCAGCGCCAGCCGCACCTCGACCAGCGCGAATGGTCCGAACGGGTTCGCCGCGATGCGCATGAAGAGGAACGAGCTGCCCCAGATCGCGCCCAGCGCCAGCAACTCCAGCGGCGTGCGCCAGTCGCGTCCGGCCACCTGCGGGATGGGGTCTACGGTGGTCGTCGCCTGTGCCATGGTGGGAGCCTCGTTCGTGCCTGCCGCCATTCTGGCCGATCCCGCCAACCCCACAAGCGCGTACGATACGGCCAAGCCACAAATATGGCTTGTGCCTGGAGCCACCATGAGCCTGCGCCCCGCCCTGCTGCCCGCCCTCGGCGTTTTCGCCGCCGCCGCCCGCCACCAGAATTTCGCCCACGCCGCCGACGAACTGCACCTCACCGCCAGCGCCGTCAGCCACCACGTACGCAAACTGGAAGGACTGCTCGGCGTGGTCCTGTTCCAGCGCCACGCGCGCGGCGTGAAGCTCACGATGGAAGGCCGCCAGTTGGCGGATGCCGCCAATGCGGCGCTCGGCGATATCGATGCCGTGGCCTCGCACCTGCGACTCGCCGGCAAGACCACCACGCTGCGCATTACCACGCTGCATTCGATGGCCTATTGCTGGCTGCTGCCGCGGTTACCGCGTTTCTGCGCGCGCCATCCCCATGTCCGCCTGCATGTCGACACCGGCATCGCGCTGACGCGCTTCGATGACGAAGGCCCGGAACTGGGCATCCGCCATGGACCCGGGCATTGGGCAGGCCTGACCTCGCACCACCTGATGGACGATGAACTGTTCCCGGTCGCGTCGCCCGCCCTGCCCGGCATCGAAGCGGTCAAGGAGCCGCGGCAGATCGCCCAGTTGCCGCTGGTGACGGACCTCGCGCTGCAGGGTTGGCGCGACTGGTTCCGTGCCGCCGGCGTGCGCGGGCTGCGCCTGCCGTCGATGCACAGCTTCAACGACAGCACCGATGCGATGCGCGCCGCCGTGTATGGCGTAGGTGCGGCGCTCGCGCGCCGGCATGTCGCCCAACCCTATCTGCAGCGATACGAACTCGTGCGACTGCCCGGGCCGGCGCTGAAAGCGCGTTTCGCCTACTACGCGGTGCATCCGGCGCACAAACCGCCCAGCGCCACCGCGCAGGCCTTCATCGACTGGCTGAAGGAAGAAGCACGCGACGAGCGCACGCCGCTACCGCCGATGCCGGACGACTTCCTGGGGCGTGGTGCCCGTCAGTAGCCCGAGAGACTCAGGGCACGGCTTTCAGCGCCTGCACCACGATCGGTTTCAGCGCGCGGATGTTGGGGTCTTCGGACYGATCGGCTTCCAGATGGACACTCATCAGGAAAGCCATCAGATCGTGGCGACGCGCGAGCCAGGTCGTATCCGCATACGCCTGCTTGGCATCGCCCAGCCGGGGCGGCAGCGCACCGAACCAGGCTGTCCACGCCGCTTCGTCGAGCAAACCGCGTTTTGCGGCGTACAGCACGGGCCGCGCCAGTCGTCCCGGCTCGCCGAAGACATACGCGTGCGCACTTTCAGGCACGACCTGGGCTGCTACCGCCCGGAGCAATGTCTCTACCTGGGCACGGTCCACACGTTCGTTGAGCACCAACTGGAGTATCCAGTCCGCGCCATGGGCAACACCATGGCGCCAGCCTTCTTTCGCGTCGAAACCGCGGTAGTCGCGCACCGACGACAGGTATGCGGCCGCGCGCCGCACCATCGCGTCGCGTTCGTCCGGCGACATCCATGGCGCGATGCGGTCGGTACGCGCGACTTCGGACAGCACGAGTGCGGCGAACGGAGGTCCCACTCCGTCGGCCGTATCCTGTTCCAGCATCTCGTACAGGCGATCGCGCAGGGTGCGGCGCTGGGTCTCGTCCAACGAGCCCGCACGAAGCCACGCACTGAAGCCCTCGTAGCCGATCCCATCGCGCAACGTCGGATCAGGATCGGACAAGCATGCGGGAAGACTCTCGACCAACGTCGCACGCACGTCTTCCGGCACGGCGAAGCGCTGCTCGCGCAACAACCGCAACGATCCCGCATCCGTTCCTTCGGGCGGACACGACGCGTACGCGGGCGAGGACACGAATAAGCCCGCCAGCACCAGCACTATCGAAATGCGCATCGTGATCTCCCTAAGTCTTCGGCGACCACGTCAGAGGCTGGCGCCGTCGAACGGGGTCACCTTGAGCCCAGCCAGGTCCACGCCCGGCAGGCAGCGCACGTTGACGGCCGCCATCTGCGCACCCGTCTTGGGATGCGCGGCTTCGCCGTACGGGGCGATCCCGCAGACAGCGCAGAAGTGGTGCCGGATGTGGTGCTTGTTGAACGTATAGGTCGACAGGTCGCCTTCGGGCGTCTTCAACACCAGCGCCTCACGCGGCACGAACCACAACAGGCCGCCACGCCGACGGCAGAGCGAGCAGTTGCAGTCGATCACGTCGTTGACCTCGCCTTCGACCTCGAACGCGATCCGCCCGCAATGGCAGCTTCCTTCGTGCTTCATGGCGCGTCTTCCGTTTGGCTGGGTGGCCAGCGTATATCGAATGGCACGGGCAAGGGCATGACCTTCGGCCTATGCTTCCGGTTCCGCTCACCGCCGCACTGCAACAGGACCCCCATGCGCAAGACCCTGCTCGCCGCCGCCCTCCTGGCCTCGCTGTCCGCCTGCCAGAAGAGTGAAGCCCCCAGCACCGTCCCTGGCGCCGACACGGCCGCCACCGCCACGGACACCGCCAAGGCCGATGCCGCCTTTGCCGACCTCTCCAAGCGCGCCCTGGAAGGCTGGCTGCAACTCTCGCCCGTCGGCGCCACCCAGATCGGCGAACACAAGTACGACGGCGAACTCGACGACCTGAGCGCCGCTGGCCGGCAGAAGGGCCTGGAGTTCAGTAAGAAGATCCTGGCCGAACTGGATGCGACCGACATCGCCGCGCTGTCGCGCGAGAACCAGGTCGACGCCGCCATCCTGCGCAACCAGCTGCAGTACGACATCTGGACCGCCGAAACGCTGCAGAGCTGGGCGTGGGATCCGCAGGTCTACAACAACGTCGCCGGCGGTGCGATCTACGGCCTGATGGCGCGCGAGTTCGCGCCGTTGCCGGATCGCCTGAAGTCCGCCACCACGCGCATGCAGAAGATCCCGGCACTGCTGGCGCAAGCCCGCGAGAACCTGGACCCGGCGCGCGTACCGAAGGTGCATGCCGAGACCGTCGCCAAGCAGAACGCCGGCATCCTCAGCATCGTCGATACCTTCATTACGCCGCACCTCAAGGAACTGCCCGAAGCCGACMGCGCGCAGGCCGACGCCGCCATCGACGGCCTGAAGAAGGCCGTGGCCGAGCACCAGGCCTGGCTGGACAAGACGCTGGTACCGAACGCGAAGGGCGATTTCCGCATCGGCCAGGCGCTGTACGACCAGAAGCTGCAGTTCGCCCTGCTCTCCTCGCTGTCGCGCGCCGACATCAAGCAGCGCGCCGAGGGCGAGCTGAAGCGCGTGCGTGAGGAGATGTACGGCATCGCCCGCACCGTGCTGAAGGACAAGCCCGGCGCGCCCGCGCTGCCGGAAACGCCCACTGCCGACGAACAGCAGAAGGCGATCGAGGCCGCGCTCGAGCTGGCCTACGCCGAACGCCCGGCGCGCGACAAGGTCGTGCCGGATGCCGAAGCGGCGCTGGCGCAGGCCACCGAGTTCGTGCGCAAGCACGACCTGGTCACGCTGCCCGACGCGCCGGTGGAAATCATCGAGATGCCGGAGTTCCAGCGCGGCGTGGCGGTGGCGTACTGCGATTCCCCCGGCCCGCTCGACAAGAACCTGAAGACCTTCTACGCCGTCTCGCCGATTCCGGACGAGTGGGACCAGAAGCAGGTCGACTCGTTCCTGCGCGAATACAACAGCCGGATGATCCACCTGCTGAGCATCCACGAAGGCACGCCGGGCCACTACCTGGAAGGCTGGCACTCGGCCAAGTTCCCGTCGACGCTGCGCGCGGTGCTGCGCTCGGGCATGTTCGCCGAAGGCTGGGCGGTCTACACCGAGAAAATGATGTCCGACGCCGGCTACCTCGACAACGACCCGTTGTTCCACCTGGTGCAGATGAAGTTCTACCTGCGCACGATCGCCAACGCGATCCTCGACCAGGGCGTGCAGGTGGACGGCTGGACGCGCGAGCAGGCGATGGACCTGATGGTGCGCCAGACCTTCCAGCAGGAACGCGAAGCCGCCGGCAAGTGGACGCGCGCGCAGCTGACCTCGGCGCAGCTGCCGACGTACTTCGTTGGCGTGCAGGAGCACTTCGACATGCGCAAGGCGGCGGAAGCCAAACAGGGCGCGCAGTTCAACCTGAAGGCTTATCACGACCAGGTGCTGTCGTACGGCGCACCGCCGGTGCGCTTCGTCCGCCAGCTGATGCTGGACGAACCGATCAAGTGACGTCCCGGCGCGCGCGTCAGCGCGCCTTTGCCGGGACGTCATCCCCGCGAATGCGGGGATCCAGCGACTTCCATGGCACGGTGTAGAGCGGAGCTTGCTCCGCTTCTTCGCAAGAAAGCAGCCGAGCAAGCTCGGCTCTACGCCAGGCGCGAGGTCGCCACGATCACACCGTTGGCATCGGCATAGATCCGGTCGCCCGGGGCGATCGACAGGCCGGCGAACGCCACCGGCACGTCCACCTCGCCCAGGCCGCGCTTGTCGGTCTTCATCGGATGCGATGCCAGCGCCTGCACGCCGAGCGGCAAGGCGGCGAGCGCGTCCACATCGCGTACGCAGCCGAAGATCAGGAAACCGGACCAGCCGTTCTTCACCGCGTTCGCCGCGATCTGGTCGCCCAGCAACGCACGCCGCAGCGAACCGCCGCCATCGACCACGATCACCCGGCCTTCGCCCGGCGTCGCCGCCAGTTCACGCACGCGCGAGTTGTCCTCGAAACACTTCACCGTCACTGCCGGCCCGGCGAACGCAACGCGTCCGCCATAGCCGCGGAACACCGGATCGGCGACCTGCACATCGGGATACTGGTCGCACAGGTCGGGCGTGGTCCAGGACATGCGGGCAGCTCCGAGGGCGCGGGTTGACCGCATGGTAACGCGGCCGCGACGCATGCCGGGCTATGCTCCGCGCATGGACGACCTCTTCGCTTCTCCGCCCCCGGTTTCCACCGACGGCATCCGCATCGGCATCGGCGGCTGGACCTTCGCGCCGTGGCGCAAGAACTTCTATCCCGAGGGTCTGGTGCAACGGCGGGAACTGGAATACGCCAGCCGCCAGCTGACCGCCATCGAGATCAACGGCACCTACTACAGCGCGCAGAAGCCGGCGACGTACGCCAGCTGGCGCGACCAGACGCCGGACGGCTTCGTGTTCTCGGCCAAGGCGCCCAAGCGGATCATGCAGTCGCGCTCGCTGGCGTCGACGCGGGCCCAGGTGGAGGATTTCGTCGGCGGCATCGCCGAACTGGGTCCGAAGCTGGGGCCGCTGGTCTGGCAGTTCGAAGCGGGACGACGCGTCGATACGGACGAACTAGATGCCTTCCTGGCGCTGCTCCCGCGCGACGTGGACGGCCGCCCACTGCGGCACGCGTTGGAAGTCCGCGACCCCGCCGCCGTGGACGCGGACTTCATCGAACTCGCGCGTCGCCATCAGGTGGCCACGGTCTTCACCGATTCCACCGACTACCCGTCCTTCGCCGACCTCACCGCGGATTTCGTCTACGCACGCCTGATGCGCTCGCAACCGATCGAGACCGGGTACCCGCCGAAGGAACTGACGCAATGGGCCGAGCGCGCACGCGCCTGGTCGCGCGGCGGAGACATCGCCGAACTGCCGCACGTGGGCGAGCCTGCGCCCGTGCTGCCCAGGCGCGACGTGTTCCTGTACTTCATCAGCAGTGCGAAAGAACGCAACCCGGCGGCGGCGATGGCGATGATCCGCCAACTCGCGAAGTGACCCTCAGTAGCGCAGCGGCCGCTTCGCGATGAGCCAGGCGGCCACGCCGGCACCGACCACGCAGGTGAAGGCCACATAGTGCGCCGGGGCCAGCGGCCCCCATGCCTTCGACAACCAGGCGAGCAGCGGCGGGGTCAGCCCGCCGAACACCGCGTACGCCACGTTGTAGGAAAACGACAGACCGGAAAATCGCACTTCCGGTGGGAACGCCGCGACCATCAGCGCCGGCGTCACGCCGACCACGCCGCAACAGAAGCCGGCCAGCGTGTACCACGCCACGAACTGCGCTTCTTGCCCCGACAGAAGCGCGCCGTACAGCGCGTAGGCCGCCACGCCCAATCCCAGCGAACCCGACAGCAGCGCGCGCCCCACGCCGATCCTGTCCACCGCCCAGCCGGCGGCCAGGCAGCCGAACACCAGCGCCAGCGTCGCCAGGCTGTTGCCGTGGAACGCGACCGCAGGCGCGATGCCGAAGCTGGTCTGCACCAGGGTCGGCGTCAGCAGCACGATGACGACGATCGCCGCCGTGAGCTGCCACGAGGCGAGGATCGACAGCACCACGGCCGGCCGATGCGCGGCGAGCACCTGCTTGACCGGCACCTGGCGGGCGAGTTGCCGGCGTTCGCGCATCTCGACGAAGACCGGCGTTTCTTCCAGCCAGCGCCGCAGCCATACCGCGACGAAGCCGAAC
>NZ_JBGFFG010000179.1:0-6806 GCF_056175765.1 Pseudoxanthomonas sp. LjRoot204_2
GCTCTGCTCGGCGGCGATCAGCGTGTACGGCATCAGGTCGGTCAGCGCACTCGTCACGCCCGGATCGTTCGGCAGCTTGTCGCGCAACGCCAGGTAGTACTCCATGGCGTTGTCGCCGCCGGGCGCATAGATGCGGTTCTCGCGCAGCGCCTTGGTGGCGGCGTCGCGCAGTGCGTCGGCGTCCATCGCCTGGACCTGCGCGGACACCGCCGGCGGCGGCGGCGTCGCGGGGACGGCCGCCGCACCCGGCGTGGCGGCGGGCTTGGCCGCTTCGTCCTGCTTGGAACACGCCGCCAGGGCGGCAATGAGCATCAGCGGCGCGACATAGCGCAGGCGGCCGGTGGTCTGGATCAAGGACATCGTTTCAATTCCCCCAAGTACATTCTTATGGTGTCGGCACGTCCGGGGCGCCCTCGGGAGGCGCGGGACCGGGTGTCGCGAATCAGCACGGGCCCGCCATCCACCCGACCTTCCGGCCGGGAACAGCGCGATGCCTTCCGGGTACCCCTACCCGGACGCCAGAGTACGTCGGCACCTCGGGCACGACACTTGATGTTCGTCACACTTTTGGTGGACTAGGCGGCTTGAGCGTCATTTCCCGATGCAGAACGTCGAGAAGACATGGCCCAGCATGTCATCCGCGCTGAGGCGACCGGTGATCTCGCCCAGCGCATCGTGGGCAAGTCGCAGTTCCTCGGCGGCCAGTTCAAGGTGCTCGTGTGCCAGATGCTCCGCCGCCAGCGCCGCGTGGGCCGCGGCGCGCCGCAGGGCATCGACGTGGCGAGCACGCGCGGAAAATTCGCCGTCGCCCCCCTCGCTGGCCGGCCCGGCGGCAAGCGCGCGGAGGCGGTCGTGCAGACGGTCGAGATTCGTGCCCTGCGCAACGGACACGTACACATGATCGCCGTCTTCTGCGGGCACGTCGGCGAGCAGGTCGGCCTTGTTGTGGATCCACAGCACCGTGCCCACGTCCTGGAGGCTGTCGGCGATCGCCGCCCGACCGGCGTCGGGATCGCGCGCATCGACAACTGCCAGCGCCACGTCGGCGCGGCCGAGTTCCAGCCGGGCCCGGCGCATGCCTTCGCGCTCGATCGCATCGCCACCCTCGCGCAGGCCGGCGGTGTCCACCAGATGGAGTTCCAGCCCATCCAGGCGGACGGTTTCGCGCAGGGTATCGCGGGTGGTGCCGGCAACATCGGTGACGATGGCGCGGTCGCTGCCGGCCAGCGCATTCAACAGCGAACTCTTGCCCGCGTTCGGTGGACCGACGATCACCGCATGCACGCCATCGCGCAGCTTGCGCCCGCGTTCAGCGTCGACGAGCAAGGCCTCCAGCCGCCGTCGCGCATCCAGCAGGCGCTCGCGTACCTGCTGGCCGCCCAGCGTCTCGATGGATTCGTCGGCGAAGTCGATCGCCGCTTCGACATGCACGCGCAGCGCCAGCAGCGACTGGCCGATGTCACCCACGCGTTCGGAGAACACGCCGTCAAGCGAGCGCCGGGCGGCGCGGGCCGCGCGCGCGTCGGCGGCGGCGATGAGGTCGGCGATCGCTTCCGCCTGGGCGAGGTCGAACTTGTGGTTGAGGAACGCGCGTTCGGAAAACTCGCCGGGCCGCGCCGGCCGGGCGCCGAGCGCGCAGGCCCGGGCAACGAGCTGCTGCAGTACGACCGGGCTGCCGTGCGCCTGCAGTTCCACGACATCCTCGCCGGTGAAGCTTGCCGGACCGGGAAACGACAGCGCGATGCCGTCGTCCAGCGTGCCGCCATCGGCATCACGGAAGTGGACGTGGCAGGCGCGGCGCGGCGACAGCGCGCGTACGCAGATCGTCGCCGCGATCGCCTGCGCCGCCGGCCCCGACAGCCGAACGATGCCGACGCCGCCCGCTCCCGGCGGCGTGGCGATCGCGACGATGGTGTCCTGCGCTGGCGTCATGGTGCGGGTTCGTGGAAGCGCTTCAAGGGTAGCGGAAACACGAAGCCCGCCGGAGGGCGGGCTTCGTGGCACGGCGAGCGGTGCGGCTTACTTCGCGGTCGCGGCCTTCGGCGGCGTCGCCGATTCGCCATGGCGCTTGGTCATCCACCACTGCTGCAGCAGGCCCAGCGCGCCGTTGGTCACCCAGTACAGCACCAGGCCCGACGGGAAGAGCGCCATCATCACGCCGAACACCAGCGGCATGAACTGCATCATCTTCTGCTGCATCGGATCCATGCCCGGCGCCGGCGTCAGCTTCTGCGTCAACCACATCACCAGCATGTTGAGTACCGGCAGGATGAAGTACGGATCGCGCGCGGTGAGGTCCTGGATCCACGCGAACCACGGCGCCTGGCGCAGTTCGACGGTTTCCACCAGCACCCAGTACAGCGCCAGGAACACCGGCATCTGCACGAGGATCGGCAGGCAGCCGCCCATCGGGTTGATCTTCTCCTTCTTGTACAGCTCCATCATGGCGACCTGGAACTTCTGCTTGTCGTCGCCGTAGCGCTCCTTCAGCTGCTGGATGCGCGGCTGGAACTTGCGCATCTTGGCGAAGCTCTTGTACTGCGCAGCGGACAGCGGATACAGCGCCAGCTTCACCAGGATCACCAGGCCGATGATCGACCAGCCCCAGTTGCCGATGAAGCCGTGGAGGAAGTTCAGCACCCAGAACAGGCCCTGCCCCAGCATCGCCAGGATCGCGAACTGGCTGTAGTCCACCACCCGGTCGATGCCGGGCGCGTTGATCGCATGGATCTTGTCGACCAGCTTCGGACCCACCCAGAGGCGTGCGGTGGTGGTGGCCTGCTGGCCGGGACTGACGTTGACGCCCGGACCCATCTCGCGGATCAGCGCGCGCGTGCCGTTGTCTGGGTTGTCGAGCGAGATGGTGGTGGTGTCGTCGGCCTGCGGAATCCACGCACTGAAGAAGTGGTGTTGAGGAATGGCGATCCACCCACCCTTCACCTGCGCATTGACGCGGCCGTCTTCCAGGTAGTCCTCGTTGAACTTGCGGCGCTGGTAGCTACCGTCCCACCACGTGGCGCCGTTGAAGCTGAAGGACTCGGGATTGGTCATGCCGCTCTTGACCTGCGGCGGCGTGCGCAGCAGCTGCCGATAGACCATGCCCTGCCATGTACCGGTGCCGGCATTGACTACCTGGTCGCGGACTTCGATCTCGTAGCTGGCGCGCTTGAAGGTGTAGGTACGGCGGATGGTCACGCCGTCCGATCCCTGCCARATGAAGGGCACGCTGACACTGTCCGCGCCCTGCGCCAGCGCCACGTCGCGCGCGCCCTGTTCGGGGACGAACGCGTGGTGGTCAGGCGCCTTGGAGCCGCTGCTGACCCAGCCGCTTTCCGCCGCGTAGAAATGCTGCGGGTCTTCGCTGAAGAGACGCACCGGGCCACTGCCCGGCGTCTTGCTCTGCGGGTAGTGCAGCAGGTCGGCCTGCAGCACGCTGCCGCCGTCCAGCACCAGGCTCAGTACGTCGGTCCTGACGGTGACGCGCGGTCCCGCCGCTCCTTTCGGAGCGCCCGTTGGCGCAGGCGCCGCGGCGGGCGCACTGGGGACGCTGCCCGACGCCGGCGCGCTCGCCGCTACCGGCGCGGGGACGGTACTGCCCGCCGGCGCGGTGGCCTGCGTGGCGACCGTCGGGGTCGCGGGCGCTGCCTTGTTCCATTCCAGCCACAACAGGGTCGCCACCATCAGCCAGGCGAAGATCAGGAATACACGGGTCTGGTTCATCAGGCAGGCAGTCTCAACCGGCGTCGGAAACCGGTTTGGTCGGAGAAGAAGGAGTGGGAGGCGGCGCAGGCGAATTCAAGCCCGGCGGCATTGTGCCGCCCGGTGCCGGTGCCGGCAATGCGCCGGCGCGCGCCAGCACGCGCTCGAAGGTCGCGCGCAGCAGCGAGGAATCGGCTTTCGCCGCGGGCGGACGGGCGACCACGACGTAGTCGCCATCCGGCAGCGAGGCGCGCAGGCGACGGAAGTGTTCGCGCAGCTGGCGCTTGATGCGGTTGCGGCCGACGGCACGGGTATCGACCTTGCGGGATACCGCCAGGCCCAGACGCGCGGGCACGTCGCCCGGCAGCCAGTGCAGGCTCATCAGCGGATCGGACGTGCGGCGGGCCTGGTCGAACACGCGCGCATAGTCGGCGCTTGCGCGTACCCGTGCGCTGCGCGGAAAAGCCGTGCTCATTTCAGCAAGAAGCCCGCTCGTGGACGGGCGGGCTCCTTTCGATACAGGGAACGCATGGATGCTGGCCGTCGTTAGACGGCCAAGCCATCAGGCGGTCAGGCGCTTGCGGCCCTTGGCACGGCGACGGGCCAGGATCTTGCGGCCATCGGCCGTGGCCATACGGGCACGGAAACCATGGTCGCGCTTGCGCTTGAGGTTGCTGGGTTGGTAAGTGCGCTTGGTGGCCATGGGGCCCTCGTGCGTGTTCGGGTGGAAAGAACCGGAAATTCTATAGGAACCGCCGGGTTACGGTCAACTCCCCGTGTGCTTTCGATGCGTGCGTCCTGCGCGGACCGTCGCCGCAGGCGGTTCCCCGCGTTCATCCACATCTTATACACAGGATCGTTGGCGGGTTCCGACGGGGGTGGTAGTCTGGCCGACCCCATGGATTCCGTCCCGCGCTGCCTCCGGCAATGCGGGATGGCGTGTTCGCCCCCACTCGCGAGTTGTTCCACCTGATGGATGCCTGGCCCCGTTGCCTCGAACGCCTGGAAGCCGAATTGCCGGCCGAGGATGTACACACCTGGCTGAAGCCCCTGCAGGCCGAGCAGCGCAGCAACGCGATGGTGCTGTACGCGCCGAATGCGTTCATCGTCGAACAGGTCCGCGAGCGCTACCTGGGTCGCATCCGCGAGCTGCTGGACTATTTCGCCGGCCACGACGACGTCTCGCTGGAAATCGGCTCGCGCAGCAGGGCACCGGAGACGGCCAGCGCGCCGACGGCAGGCACCGCGAGCACGGCCGCACCGGCCGAACCGTTCGCCGGCAACATGGACATGCATTACACCTTCGACAACTTCGTCGAGGGCCGCAGCAACCAGCTGGGCCGCGCCGCCGCGTGGCAGGCCGCGCAGAAGCCGGGCGACCGCGCCCACAACCCGCTGCTGCTGTACGGCGGCACCGGCCTGGGCAAGACCCACCTGATGTTCGCTGCCGGCAACGAGATGCGCCGGCAGAATCCGAATGCGCGCGTGCTGTACCTGCGCAGCGAACAGTTCTTCAGCGCCATGACCAAGGCGCTGATCGAAAAGTCGATGGACCAGTTCAAGCGTCGCTTCCAGCAGGTCGACGCACTGCTGATCGACGACATCCAGTTCTTCGCCGGCAAGGACCGCACGCAGGAAGAGTTCTTCCACACCTTCAACGCGCTGTTCGACGGCCGCCAGCAGATCATCCTGACCTGCGACCGCTACCCGCGCGAGGTGGAAGGCCTGGAACCGCGGCTGAAATCGCGCCTGGCCTGGGGGCTGAGCGTGGCGATCGACCCGCCGGATTTCGAGACGCGTGCGGCCATCGTGCTGGCCAAGGCGCACGAGCGCGGTGCGCAGATCCCGGACGACGTCGCGTTCCTGCTGGCCAAGAAGATGCGCAGCAACGTGCGCGACCTGGAAGGCGCCCTCAACACGCTGGCCGCCCGTGCCAACTTCACCGGCCGCGCGATCACCACCGAGTTCGCCCAGGAAACGCTGCGCGACCTGCTGCGCGCGCAGCAGCAGGCGATCAGCATCCCCAATATCCAGAAGACCGTGGCAGACTACTACGGTCTGCAAATCAAGGACCTGCTGTCCAAGCGGCGCACGCGTTCACTCGCGCGTCCACGACAGGTGGCGATGGCCTTGGCGAAGGAATTGACCGAACACAGCCTGCCTGAAATCGGCGATGCGTTCGCCGGCCGTGACCATACGACCGTGCTGCACGCCTGCCGCCAGATCCGCACCCTCATGGAAACGGATGGCAAGTTGCGGGAGGACTGGGACAAGCTGATCCGCAAGCTCAGCGAGTAGGCGGACCAGCCCTCGTCGTTGCAACGTGTGGAGATATCGGCAGGAGGATATGACCGCGAAGAGCCGGTACCGCTCTTCGCAAGCAGGCAGGACAGGCGGGGTTGTATCCGACGTGCCGGCTCCCATGGTGTCGCACGTCGTCTTCCTCGCCGTTGCGGTCACTGTAGGCAAGGCGATGGGGACGAGCAACGCATAACATCGTGGGCAAGTACGCTCACCTTCTGTGGATAAGATGTGCGTGGTTTCCGGGCGTAAAGTTGTCCACAGGTTTCACCATCGCCTGCAGGGCGCCTGTCCACTGGGTTGCAGGTGATAAAAAAACAATAGATTCATGGGGTTACGTAGGTTTTCCCGGGTTTCGGGCCCTACCACCACCACCAGCTTTTAAGCTTTTAGTCTTGAAAATCCAAAGCGAAGGGGCTCCCACACTCATGCGTTTCAGTCTGCAGCGCGAAGCTTTCCTCAAGCCGTTGGCCCAGGTGGTCAATGTGGTCGAACGCCGGCAGACGTTGCCGGTCCTGGCGAATTTCCTGGTGCAGGTACAGAACGGGCAGCTCTCGTTGACGGGTACCGACCTTGAGGTCGAGATGATTTCCCGCAGTGCGGTCGATGACGCGCAGGACGGTGAGACGACGATCCCCGCCCGCAAGCTGTTCGACATCGTTCGCGCACTGCCTGACGGCAGCAAGGTGACCGTCAGCCAGAGCGGCGACAAGGTCACCGTCCAGGCAGGCCGCAGCCGGTTCACTCTGGCGACGTTGCCGGCCAACGATTTCCCGTCCGTAGATGAGGTCGAAGCGACCGAACGC
>NZ_JBGFFG010000180.1:0-6799 GCF_056175765.1 Pseudoxanthomonas sp. LjRoot204_2
AGGCCAAGGTGGCGGGCAAGAACTGCTACCGCTTCTACAGCCGCGCGATGGACCAGGCCGTCGAACGCCGCGTGCGCATGGAGCAGGAACTGCGGGGCGCGTGGGAGCGCGGCGAACTCAGCCTGATGTACCAGCCGGTATTCCGCATGGCCGACAGCCGCATCGTCGGTGCTGAAGCGTTGTTGCGCTGGCAACATCCGGAGCTTGGCATGGTGGCGCCGTCGGTGTTCATCGATGTGGCCGAACAGAGCGGACTGATCGAGAGCATCGGTCCGCGCGTGCTGCGTGCCGCCTGTGCCGCGGCCGCGCGCTGGAGCACCGAACGCGACGCGCTGGATCCGTTGTTCGTCTCGGTCAACGTGTCGCCGCGCCAGTTGCGCAGCGGCGACCTGCCGGATGTGGTCGCAGAGTGCCTGCGCGACACCGGCCTGGCGGCATCGCGCCTGCACCTGGAGCTGACCGAGACCGCCGTCATCAGCGACGAGGCGCACGCCAGCGCGCTGCTGGCCACGCTGCACCGCACCGGCGTGAAGGTGTGGCTGGACGACTTCGGCACCGGCTTCTCCGGGCTGAGCCACCTGCGCCGCGTGCCCGTGGACGGCGTGAAGATCGACCGCAGCTTCATCGCCGACATGCTGCGCGACCCGGACGACCTGGCGCTGACCACCGCGATCATCGCCATGGCGCACTCGCTGGGCATCACCGTCGTCGCCGAGGGTGTTGAGAAGGAAGGCCAGTTCAACCTGCTGCGCGAGCGCGGCTGCGACCTGGCACAGGGTTACTGGCTGGGATATCCGGTGACTGCGGCGGAGTTCGCGCAGCTGATCGCCTGAAGCACGTCCGCCGGGGCCRCCGTGGGAGCGACGTCAGTCGCGATGACGTGCCGCTGAGGAGAGGCTCGCGACTTACGTCGCTCCCACAGCAGCGCGACTTGTTCAGAACCAGCTGTCGACCAGCCGGGCCAGCGATTCGAACAGGTTCCCCGACAGAAAGCCGAACACGACCACCGCGATGCCGCCTGCGATCCAGCCCACCAGCAGCAGCGCGCCGTCGCGCTCGAGCAGCGCCAGCGCGAACAGCAGCAGCAGGAAGCCGAACACGTAGTTGGTGAAGGGAATCGGCAGTGCCAGCAGGATGCCCAGCAACACCAGCAGCAAGCCGGTGAAGCTCAGCGCGATGCGGTTGTCGAGGAAGCCTGCCATGCGCGGTCGCACCAGCTTCTCCAGGCGGCGCAGCCACGGCGCCATGCGCTGGCGGAAGCGGATCATCGTGCTGCGGTGCGGCCCCCGATGGGCCAGGAAGGCCGGCAGCCAGACCTTGCGCATGCCGAGCAGCAACTGCACGCCCACCAGGACCACCATCGGGCCACCGATGGCGCCGCCGACGCCCGGCACCGGGATGAAGGCCGGCAGTACGCCGATGAAGAGCAGCATGCCGAACGCCGCCGGGCCGAAATCCTTGAGCAGGTCGCCGATCCGCAGCACCTCGTCGGGGTCGCCGGCCGCGAAGCCGTCGAGCAGCGCGGCAGTGCTGGTGTGGTGCGGTGTTTCGTCGACGGCCATGTCAGATGGCCAGGTCTTCGTCGATTTCAGGCAGCTTCTGCAGCAGCAGCTTGTCGATGCGTGCGCCGTCCAGGTCGACCACCTCGAACCGCCAGCCGGCCCAGTCCAGGCGTTCGCCGACATGCGGGATGCGGCCGAAGCGCTCGATCATCAGGCCGGCGACCGTGTTGTATTCGTCGTCGTCCGGCAGCGCCACCCCACCCATCAACTCGCGCAGGTCGTCGTTGGGCAGCGAGCCGTCCACCAGCAGCGATCCATCCTCGCGCACCACGACGAGCGGCGCGTCTTCGGTGTTCTCCGTTGCCTGCAGGCGGCCGACCACGGCACCCATCAGGTCGCTCTGGGTGACCAGGCCCYGAATTTCGCCGTACTCGTCGACCACCAGCGCCAGCGACTGCTGTTCCTCGCGGAAGATTTCCAGCAGCTTCATCGCGTGCGTGGATTCGGACACGAACAGCGGCTCGCGCAGCTTGATGAACAGGTCGGGCTGGGCGATGCCGAAGCGGTCCAGCAGCGATTTCACTTCCAGCACACCGACCACGTCCTGGTCGTTGCCGCGATACACGGGGAAGCGCGAGAACGCGGAATCATGCATCGTCCGCAGGTTGTCTTCGTACGGTGCCGCCGCATCCAGCCACGTGATCTTCTTGCGCGGGGTCATCAGGCTGTCGGCCGTGCGATCGCCCAGGCGCAGCACGCGGTTCATCATGTTGCGTTCGTCGGCGTCGATCACGCCTGCCTCGTGTCCTTCGGACACGAGCATGCGGATTTCCTCTTCGGTGACCGCTTCCTTGTTGTCGTCCGCCAAGCCGAATACGCGGAGCACCAGGCGCGTGCTGAAGGCAAGCAGCGCAACCGCAGGGGCGGTCAGCTTGGCCAGCCATCCCATCGGGACGGCGACGAAACCCGCGATGGTTTCCGGACGGGTGATTGCCAGACGCTTGGGCACCAGCTCGCCGAAGATCAGCGTCAGATAGGTGATCAGCGCGACCGCCACGCCCACGCCGATCTTGGACGCATAGGGCGCGGAGGCCGGAACGGTGGAAACAAGCCATGCCCCGATCGCGCTGCCGATGGCATCGCCACCGAAGGTACCCGTCAGGACGCCGATCAGCGTGATGCCGATCTGTACGGTCGACAGGAAGTTCTCCGGCTTCTCCGACAGGTCGAGTGCGCGCTGCGCGCGATGGCTGGTCTGGGCCATCTGCTTCAGCCGGCTCTTGCGCGAGGTCATGACCGACATCTCGGACATGGCGAAGAAGCCGTTCAACAGCACCAGGGCAAAAACGATCAGCAGCTCAAGCACGGGAGCCTCCGTTCAGAGCGGGGAGGGCCGGCAGGGCGGGCGGGGTCTGTCGCGGGGGACAGTGGGGGGAGGTAGGGTCGTCGTCCATAGGGTGCACCCGGAGGCGCGGCGCGAGTTTAGCAAACGACCGACGCGCGGACGCGTGAAGCTGAACGAGACATTCGGCTAATGGGGAGTCCCTCGGGCGCGCTGGCCACCGGCTCGGGCTGTCCGCAACCGTCACGGAACGGTCATAATTCCGCCCCTGAAGCCGTCCATCCCGTGACGGTGGGACCGCCCGATGTTCTCCCTCCAGACGATCTTCGGCTCCGGCCAGCAGTTCTACACGCTGTTGGACGAGGCCGCCCAAGCCGCCCACGACAGCACCAAGGCCCTGCATACCATGATGAAGGCCACCGACCGCCAGCCGGCGCTCGATGCCTTCAAACTGGCGCGCCTGCGCGAGCGCGCGGCTTCGGACAAGATCGGCAAGGCGCTGGTGGAYAGTTTCATCACCCCGATCGAGCGTGAGGACATCGAGGCGCTGGGCTCGGCGCTGTACAAGATCCCGAAGCAGGTGGAGAAGTTCGCCGACCGCTATTCGCTGGCCATCCAGCACCTGGACGGCATCGACTTCGCGCCGCGCGCGGCGATGCTGGAGCAGGCGGCGTCGGTGGTCGTGGAGATGGTCCACGAGATCAAGAAGATGAACATCGATCGCATGACGTCGCTCAACGAGAAGCTGCGCGCGATCGAGAACGAGGCCGACCGGCTCATGCTGGAGCTGTACCGCGACATCTACTCCGGTCGCCTGGACCACCTGCAGATGTTCCTGCTGAAGGAGTTCTTCGAGATCCTGGAAAAGGCCATCGACCGCTGCCGCGAGGCCGGCGTGGTGGCGTACCAGATCGTCCTCAAGAACAGCTGACGGGTCGCGCCCATGCTTACCCTCGTGCTGGTGGTGATCTTCGCCGCGCTCGTCTTCGAGTTCATCAACGGCTTCCACGACACCGCCAACTCCATCGCCACGGTCGTCGCCACCAAGGTGCTGTCGCCGGGCCAGGCGGTGATGCTGGCCGCGGTGATGAACCTGATCGGCGCGCTGACCGGTACGGCCGTCGCGAAGACGATCGCTTCCGGCCTGGTCGATACCAACGTGGTGCAGGTGACCTCGCAGGTGATCCTCTGCGCCCTGCTCGGCGGCATCATCTGGAACCTGATCACGTGGTGGAAGGGCCTGCCGTCGTCGTCGTCGCATGCGCTGATCGGCGGCCTGTGCGGCGCCGCGCTGGCCGCCGCGCACAACGACTGGGGCGCGCTGATCTGGTCGCAGGCGGCCGGTGACTGGACGCAGAACAAGGGCATCCTGTGGAAGGTCGTGCTGCCGATGATCTCGTCGCCGGTGGCGGGCTTCGTGCTCGGCATCGTGGTGATGGTGCTGCTGTGGGGGCTGATCGTGCTGCTGTCGAAGCTCGGCGGCTGGCTGGGCCGGCTGGCGCGTCCGCACTTCGTCAACAAGTTCTTCGGCAAGGCGCAGATCCTGTCGGCTGCCTACATGGGCTACGCGCACGGTCACAACGATGCGCAGAAGACCATGGGCATCATCGCGCTGACGCTGTTCGGTGCCGAGGCAAGCGGCGCGCTCGACAACCTGCCGGGCTGGCTGGCGTTCCTGCATCCGGGCAGTGCGGGCGAGCAGGACATCGCCATGTGGATCGTCATCACCTGCGCCATCGTGATGGCGCTGGGCACCGCGTCGGGCGGCTGGAAGATCATCAAGACGCTCGGTCACAAGATGGTGAAGCTGCATCCGATCAACGGCTTCGCCGCGGAGACCAGCTCGGCCACCATCCTGACCGTTGCCGCGCATTTCGGCATGCCGGTCTCGACCACGCACAGCATCTCCACCGCGATCATGGGCGTGGGCTTCGCGAAAAACCCGCGCGCGCTGAAGTTCGGCGTGATCGAGCGCATCCTGTGGGCGTGGGTGCTGACGATTCCCGCCGCGGGCGGTATCGCCTACGGCCTGCTGCGGTTGCTGGAATCGATCGGCTGGGCGTGACGTGGCCCCGCATCCGTTGGAACAGAAAACGCCGGGCTTGCGCGGCGTTTTTCTTTCCGGTGCCGCGATGGCGGGCCGGGGCTACAGCAGATCGCCCTCCGCGGAGAGGGCGCGCTCCATGCTGTCGCCCAAGCCGCCGATCTCCAGCACCAGGCGGTCCACCTCGGCCGGGCTGAGGCTTTCGTACGGACGGTTCTCGCACAGCTGCAGGTAGGGCACGCCATCGAGTTCGCCGATGGCGAGGTAGCCGACGCTGCTCTGCCAGTTGAACTTCAATGCGCGCCTGGCGTCGATGCCGGTCATCGGGGCGATCACCGTGCTCACGCGCAGATAGCCGCGTTCGTCATCGTTGCCCAGTTCGGACAGGTAGATCGTCTGGTGGCGCTTGCCATTGTCCAGCGACAACTCCACGCAGGCGACATACGGGTCGTGCATGGTCACCTTGTAGCCGGAGGAACTCAGGTGGCCGCGGACCTGTTCGAAGTTCTGCATGGGATGCTCCCCTGTTGCCGATACCGCTATGCTAATCCCGCATGGGCGCCAAGTCTCCCGAAGATCGCATTCTTGCCGCAATCCGTGCGATACCGCACGGTCAGGTCGCCGGCTACGGCGAAGTGGCGCAGCGGGCAGGCTTGCCGGGCCGTGCGCGATTGACCGCGCGCATCCTCAGCCAGAACGCCGACCCTTCGCTGCCGTGGCATCGCGTGCTGCGCTCGGACGGGCGCATCGCCTTCCCCGAGGGCTCGAAAGCGTTCCGCGAACAGAGCCAGCGCCTGCGCGCCGAGGGCGTGAAGGTGGAGAACGGACGCGTGAAGCGCCCGCCGAAGGCGGACGATCTGGATGCGGCACTGTGGGGTCCCGGTGCGCGGTGATGCGCTGCCCGTATGATGTAACGCGACCGTTTCGAGGTTTGCCATGTTTCCCCGACTGACGCCTGCCGTACAGGCCCTGCTTATCGCCAACGCGGCGGTGTTCCTGCTGCAGTTCTTCCTTGCGGACCAGGCTCTTGAGTATTTCAAGCTCTGGCCAGTGAGCGCGCTCGCGTCGTCGGCAGGCTACGGATTCCAGCCATGGCAGCTGCTGAGCAGTGGTTTCATGCACGACGGCGTCATGCATATCGCCTTCAACATGCTTGCGATCTGGATGTTCGGTTCGGCACTGGAGGAGCGTTGGGGATACCGCGACTTCATGACCTTCTTCCTCATTTGCGTGGTTGGCAGCAACCTGTGCCAGTTGCTGGTGAGCAGCGGGATGGCCGCTTGGGACGGTTCCATCATCCGCACGGTGGGAGCTTCTGGTGGCGTATATGGCGTGCTTTTGGGGTTCGCGATGGTGTTCCCGAACCGCCGCATGGTGTTGTTTCCTTTCCCTRCCGAAATTCCTGCCCGCACGCTGGTGATGATCTATGGCGCGCTGGCGCTGTTCTACGGGATAACCGGGACACAGGCCGGAGTGGCACATTTTGCCCACCTCGGCGGCATGTTGTTCGGATGGCTGGTGATCCGCTACTGGCGGCGACAGCCGCCGTTCGGCGGCCCGAGGAAGAAGAAGGGGCCGCAGCTACGGGTGGTCAAGTAGCCTTCAGAAGTCCGGGCGCAGGCGGACGGTTTCCAGCTCACGCCTGACCGATTTCCAGAACAGGGTCGGTGCGAACCACGTGTAGACGCAGAAGCCCATCCACGCGAGGGTGACGGCGGTACCCCATTGCGGCAGCCCTGTGTCGTCGAGCACGAGCAGCAGCACGCGATAGAGCAGGAAGATACCTACCAGCATCAGCAGTGCGCGACGGTTCGAACCGGCGGCCACGTATGTCTGGAAGCGCCACCAGGCCCCGAGCACAACGCTGGTCCGGGCCTTGATGCCGCACAGCAAGGCCAGTGCGGCCTCGTC
>NZ_JBGFFG010000181.1:0-6775 GCF_056175765.1 Pseudoxanthomonas sp. LjRoot204_2
GGTTGGCGTTGTTGGCATGCAGCGTGCACAGCACCAGGTGGCCGGTTTCGGCGAAGGCGATGGCGTGGTCCATGCCCTCGCGGGTACGCACCTCGCCGATCATGATCACGTCCGGCGCCTGGCGCAGCGTGTTCTTCAGCGCGGCTTCCCAGCTGTCCGTATCGATGCCGACCTCGCGCTGGGTGATGATGCAGCCTTCATGCTTGTGCACGAACTCGATCGGGTCCTCGATCGTGATGATGTGGCCGGTCGAATTCTGGTTGCGGTAGCCGATCATCGCCGCCAGCGAGGTCGACTTGCCGGTACCGGTGGCACCGACGAACAGGATGATGCCGCGCTTGGTCATCGAGAGCGTCTTGATGACGGGCGGCAGGTTCAGCTCTTCGATGGTCGGGATGCGCGTCTCGATGCGGCGCAACACCATGCCGACCTGGTTGCGCTGGTAGAAGCAGCTCACGCGGAAGCGTCCCACCCCCGCCACGCCGATGGCGAAGTTGCACTCGTGGGTCTTCTCGAACTCCTCGCGCTGCGCCGGCGTCATCACGTTCAGCACCAGGTCGCGCGACTGCTGCGAGGTCAGCGGCGTCTGCGTGATCGGCGAGATCTTGCCGTGCACCTTGATGGACGGCGGCATGCCGGACGTGATGAACAGGTCCGACGCCTTCTGGTGCGCCATCAGCTTGAGGAACGAGGTGAAATCGATGGTGCTCATGGCGATGCTCCGTAAGACGGAAGAAGCCGCGGGACGGCGGCCGCCGGTGGCGGCGCCGCGCGGCCGTTACTCGAACAACCGCTTTTCCTTGGCGTATTCCTTGGCCTGCTGGCGCGTGATCAGGCTGCGCTTCACCAGATCCTGCAGGTGCTGATCGAGCGTCATCATTCCGTAGTTCTGGCCGGTCTGGATGGCCGAGTACATCTGCGCCACCTTGTCCTCGCGGATCAGGTTGCGGATGGCCGGAGTGCCGACCATGATTTCCCAGGCCGCCGTGCGGCCGCCGCCGATCTTCTTCAGCAGCGCCTGCGAAATGACCGCGCGCAGCGACTCGGACAGCATCGAGCGCACCATTGGCTTCTCGCCAGCGGGGAACACGTCGATGATGCGGTCGATGGTCTTGGCCGCCGAGCTGGTGTGCAGGGTGGCGAACACCAGGTGGCCGGTTTCCGCGGCGGTCAGCGCCAGGCGGATGGTTTCCAGGTCGCGCAACTCGCCGACCAGGATGTAGTCGGGGTCTTCACGCAGCGCCGAACGCAACGCCTCGTTGAAGCCGTGCGTGTCGCGATGCACTTCGCGCTGGTTGATCAGGCACTTCTGCGAGGTGTGCACGAACTCGATCGGGTCCTCGACGCTGAGGATGTGCCCGTACTCGTTCTTGTTGATGTGGTCGATCATCGCCGCCAGCGTGGTCGACTTGCCCGAACCGGTCGGGCCGGTGACCAGGATCAGGCCCTGCGGCTGCTGGATCAGTTCGCGGAACAGCGGCGGGCAGCCCAGGTCTTCCAGGGTCAGGACTTCCGACGGAATCGTGCGGAAGACGGCGCCGGCGCCACGGTTCTGGTTGAAGGCATTGACGCGGAAGCGCGCCAGCGACGGAATCTCGAACGAGAAGTCGACCTCGAGAAATTCTTCGAAGTCGCGCCGCTGCTTGTCCGACATGATGTCGTAGACCAGCGCGTGCACCTGCTTGTGGTCCAGCGCCGGGATGTTGATGCGGCGTACGTCGCCATCCACGCGGATCATCGGCGGCAGGCCGGCCGACAGGTGGAGGTCGGATGCTTTGTTCTTTACCGAGAACGCCAACAGTTCGGCGATATCCATGACGCTGCTTCCCCAAGTTGCTGCGAACTGGAACCTTGATTCCCCGGAGGGCAGTATAGCGCCCTCGCCGTTCCCGCCAATGGTTGGATGAACATGCTCGCCGACACCCTCAGCGAGACCCTGCAACACCTTGAAAACGCAGCGAAAGCCGCGCATCGGCCAACCCCTGCGTTGCTGGCCGTGTCCAAGCTGCAGCCGGCGTCGGCCGTCGCCGAACTGGCCCGCGCGGGCCAGCGCGCGTTCGGCGAGAACTACGTGCAGGAAGCCCAGGCGAAGATCGGGGAACTGGCAGGCATGGGCCTGGAATGGCACCTCATCGGCCACCTGCAATCGAACAAGGCCGAACTCGCGGCGCAGCTGTTCGATTGGGTGCAGACGGTAGACCGTCACAAATTGGTTGGCGCTCTGTCACGCTATCGCCCTTCCGATCGTGCGCCGCTCAACGCGCTGGTGCAGGTGAACATCGACGATGAAGCCAGCAAGCATGGCTGCCAACCCGACGAGGTCGCCGCCCTCGCCGATGCCATCGCCGCCGAGCCGCGGCTGCGCCTGCGCGGGCTGATGGCGATTCCCGCGCCCCACCCCGACACCGCCCGGCGCATCGACGCCTTCCGCCGCATGCAGGCATTGCAGGATCAACTGGCGGCGAAACACCCCGGCGTGGATACCCTGTCGATGGGCATGAGCGAGGAC
This sequence comes from Pseudoxanthomonas sp. LjRoot204_2, assembly GCF_056175765.1. NCBI lineage: Bacteria > Pseudomonadati > Pseudomonadota > Gammaproteobacteria > Lysobacterales > Lysobacteraceae > Pseudoxanthomonas > Pseudoxanthomonas sp. LjRoot204_2. The sequence continues at coordinate 2,510 of NZ_JBGFFG010000181.1, forward strand.
TACGCGCTCGCAGTCGCGCACGGGGCCACGATGGTCCGCATCGGCACCGCCCTGTTCGGCGCGCGCCCGCCGCGACCCGCCTGACTCCTTTCGACTTTCCCGAGGCCTGACACCATGACTCCTTCCACGTCGCGCGTGCTGACGCATCCTCTGGCCTTCATCGGCGGCGGCAACATGGCGCGCAGCCTGATCGGCGGCCTGCTCAAGCGTGGTGCGGACCCCTCGCGCATCCGCGTGGCCGAGCCCAACGAACCGCTGCGCGCCGCGCTGGCGGCCGACTTCGGCGTGCAGGTGTTMACCGAGGCCGGGGAAGCGGCCTATGGCGCGGACACCTGGCTGTTCGCGGTGAAGCCGCAGGTCATGCGCACGGTGTGCGAATCGCTCGCGCCGATGGCGCAGGCGCAGCGCCCGCTGGCCGTCTCCATCGCCGCCGGCATCACCGTCGCGCAGATGCAGCGCTGGCTGGGCGGTGGCGTGCCGGTGGTGCGCAGCATGCCCAACACGCCCGCCCTGCTCGGCGCCGGCGTCACCGGCCTGCATGCGAGCGGCGAGGTCGACGCGACMGGCCGTGAGCGCGCGGAACTGCTGCTCTCCGCCGCGGGCCCGACGGTCTGGATCGATGCCGAAGCGAAGATGGATGCCGTCACCGGCGTGTCGGGCAGCGGCCCGGCCTACGTCTTCCTGCTGGCCGAGGCGATGGAATCGGCTGCCGTGGCCGAAGGCCTGTCGGCCGACGCCGCACGCACCTTGGTGCTGCAGACCGTCCTGGGGGCGGCGCGCATGCTGACCGAGAGCGGCGAGACGCCGGCCGAATTGCGCCGCCGCGTGACCTCGCCCAATGGCACGACCCAGGCGGCGATCGAGACCTTCCAGGCCGGTGGCTTCGAAGCCTTGGTCGCGCGGGCCGTGCGCGCGGCGACCGCACGGGGCGGCGAACTGTCCGCGGCGAACGATTGACTTCGCATCCGGCCCGCTCGGAACCTCGTAACGTACCTACAGCACACAGGCACCCACGCCGATGAAACGCCTGATCGCCCTGCTGATTCTCGCCCTGTCCCTGGTCGCCTGCTCCGGCAGCGAGACGCCGCGTGTCGCCGAATTCGTTCCACCGGCGCCCGCCGAAACCGACTTCGGCAGCCTGCGCGTGCGCTACAACGCGCTGCCCACGCTGGCGCTGAGCGCGCCCGTCGCGAAGCAGTACGGCGTGCAGCGCGACGCCGGTACCGCGCTGGTGCTGGTCGCCCTGCGCGAGGTTAAAGGCGCCGAGGAAATCGATGCGGATGGCGAGGTCAGGGTGACCGCGCACGATCTCTCCGGCACGCGCCAGGCGATCGAACTGCGCAAAGTCGAAGCCGGGGGATACACCGACCTGATCGGTACCGCCCGCCTCTCGCCGCGCAATTCCTATCGCTTCGAGATCGTGGTGCAGGCCGGTGGCCGCACGGAAACGGTGACGTTCCAGCGGAATTTTTGAGGTCCGCGGGACCCGATGTAGGAGCGACGTAAGTCGCGACCGCACGCCGTCCCTATCGAACTGGCCGTTGCAGAACACCGTGATGATGACGCACCCGCCCTATCGAACGAGCGGATGGCGTCCGGTCCGCGGTCGCGACTTACGTCGCTCCTACAGAAGCGTCAACCTCAGGACTGGCGAGCCGCCCAAGCCCGCACGATCGCCGCGATGGCTCGCACGCCGTCGGTCAGCGCCGCTGGCCCCGGCTGCAGGATCAGCGGCGACTTGATCTCGTGCAGCTCACCGTCGCACACGGCGGGGATCGCGTCCCAGCCCGGACGTGCCGCCACGCGCTCGGGCCGGAACTTCTTGCCGCACCATGAGCCCAGGATGAGGTCGGGTGCGCGCCGCACCACCTCGCTGCCGTCGGCGAGGATGCGGTGCTTGGCCAGCGACTCGCGCGCCATCTCCGGGAACACATCGTCGCCCCCGGCGATGCCGATCAGCTCGGACACCCAGCGGATGCCGGTGATCTGCGGTTCGTCCCACTCCTCGAAGTAGACCGTCGGCCGGCGCGGCAGCCGCGCCGCCTGCGCGCGGACATCGTCCAGTCCACGCGCGAGCGTGTCGGCGTACGTGTTGGCGCGCGTCGCGGCACCGACCAGCGCGCCCAGCCGCCGCACGTAGTCGATGATGCCGTCCACGCTGCGATGGTTGCTGATCCACACTTCCACGCCCCGCCGCACAAGTTCGGCGGCGATGTCGGCCTGGATGTCGGAAAAACCGATGGCGAGATCCGGCTGCAACGACAGGATGTCGTCGATCTTCGCGCTGGTGAACGCGCTGACCTTCGGCTTTTCCTTGCGGGCTTGCGGCGGACGCACGGTGAACCCGCTGATGCCGACGATGCGGTCCTGCTCGCCCAGCGCGTACAGCGTCTCGGTCGGCTCTTCGGTCAGGCAGACGATGCGCTGTGGGCCGGTCATCGCAGTATCTGTGCTTTGGGAGCGACGTGAGTCCGCGAGCTGCTGGCATGCCGGGACAAGCTCGCGACTCACGTCGCTCCCACAACGACGCTCAATAGCCATCACGGAAACAGCATCCGCTTGCTCCACGCGCCCGCGGCATCGCATTCGTAACGCCAGCGCTCGTGCAGTCGGAACTGCGCGCCGTACCAGAACTCGATGGCGTCGGGCGCCACGCGATAGCCGCTCCAGCCTTCGGGACGCGGCACGTCGCCGCCGGCGAAGCGCGCKTCGACGTCGGCCATGCGGTTCTCGAAGGCCTCGCGCGAGTCCAGCGTCTCGGACTGGATCGATGCCCAGGCACCGAGCTGGCTCTGGCGTGGACGCGAGGCGAAGTATGCTTCGGCCTCTGCGTCGTCGACCGGCGTCACCCCGCCCTCCACGCGCACCTGGATGCCGGCCTCGCGCAGGCTGCGCCACAGGAACAACAGCGCGGCGCGCGGATTGTCGTGCAGTTCGCGGCCCTTCTGGCTGTGCGTGTGCGTGTAGAAGACGAAGCCGCGTTCGTCGAACGCCTTCAGCAACACCGTGCGCGCGGACGGGCGGCCGTCCGGCGTGGCGGTGGCCACCGTCATCGCATTGGGTTCGACTTCGGTGCCTGCGGTTTTCGCTTCGCCGAACAGCGTGGTGAACGTGGACAGGGCCTCGGCGTACAGATCGGTCATGGCATCGCAACAGGCAGCGCCCGCATCCCGGGCATGCGCTATTGTCGCGCGATGACGACACCCGTGCATCCCGAGGGTTTTCCCGCGCTGCTCGTCGAGGACGCGCTGCGGACGGCATGCGCATCGCCAGCGAGCCCTCCGGTGTTCGCCATCACCGGTCTGCAGGGCAGCGGCAAGTCGACGCTGGCGGAGCAGGTCGCGGCCCGGGCGCGCGGCGAAGGCCTGCGGGTGGCGGTGCTGTCGCTGGACGACCTGTACCTGACCCGCGCGCAGCGACGGCGGCTCGCCGCCGAGGCGCATCCCCTGCTCGCCACGCGTGGCCCGCCCGGCACCCACGATGTGGCACTGGGGTGTCGCGTCCTGGATGCGTTGCGCCATGGCGAAGGGGTGATCCTGCCACGCTTCGACAAGCTGGCCGACGATCGTGCGCCCGACGACGCCTGGATACGGATCGACGGCCGCGTCGACCTGGTGCTGTTCGAAGGCTGGTGCCTGAAGGCGGCGCCCGAGGACGACGCGGTGCTGGCCACGCCGATCAATGCGCTGGAGCGCGACGAGGACGCGGACGGCCGCTGGCGCCGCCATTGCAACGATGCCTTGCGCAAMGATTACCCGGCGCTGTGGTCACGCATCGATGCGCTGTGGTTCCTGCAGCCGCCCGGCTTCGAGATCGTGCGGACCTGGCGCTGGGAACAGGAGCAGGCCCTCGTTGCGCGCGACCCGCAGCGGACCGGCATGGACCGCGCGCAACTGGACCGCTTCATCCAGCACTACGAACGCACCAGCCGGCACCTGCTGGCGATGCTGCCGGCGATCGCCGAACGCACGATCGCGCTGGACGAAAGCCGCCACCCGATTCCCGTGCAGGGCCCTGTGGGAGCGACGTAAGTCGCGWTGGGGGCACCACGATGCGTCATCGCGACTTACGTCGCTCCCACGGCAATGCTTTTTTCCAGCCGACCCCGTCACTGCACCACGAAGCTGATCCGCAGGTTCACGCGCCACTCGGTGACGTTGCCGCCGTCATCGGTGACGACCTTGATCTCGTTCACCCAGGCGCCCTTTATGTTCTTCACGGTCTCGGAGGTCTTCTTCAGGCCTACCTTGACCGCGTCTTCCATGC
>NZ_JBGFFG010000182.1:0-6719 GCF_056175765.1 Pseudoxanthomonas sp. LjRoot204_2
ATTAACGGGCGTGCAGCGCATCTGATGCGGAAAGACGAAGCGCGATCACGCAATTCGCGCGCATCACGCCGAAAAAAACGAAGCCCGGCACAAGGCCGGGCTTCGCATGGTGCTGGAAGAGCGTCCGATCAGTTCTGGACGTTCAGTTCCGTACGACGGTTACGCTCGCTCTTGCAGCCCGGCAGGGTCTGCGCGGTCGGCTCGAGCGGACGGCTCTCGCCGTAACCGATCGGACCCACCAGACGCGAGGCGCTGACGCCGTTGCTGGTCAGGTAGTCGTACACGGTCTGCGAACGACGCTGCGACAGCGACTGGTTGTAGGCGTCCGCACCGCACAGGTCGGTGTGGCCGGCCACTTCGACGCGCAGGTCGGGGTAGCGCTTCAGGATCTCGGCGGCTTCGCTCAGGATCGCGATCGCGTCGGGACGCAGGGTCGACTTGTCGAAGTCGAAGTTCACGCCCTTCAGGTCGATCGAGACCTGCACCGGGCAGCCGTCCGGACCGATGGTCTGGCCAGCCTGCGAACCGGGGCACTTGTCGTCGCAGTTGTTGACGCCGTCACCGTCATCGTCCAGGTCGGCGCAGCTCGGAGCGGCCGGCGGCGGCGGCGGAGCAGCGGCTTCGGCCTTCGGGCCCAGCGGGATCACGACGCCGACCGAAGCCAGCACGTCACCGAACCAGCTCTCTTCCTGCTGGTGGATGCCACCTTCAGCGGTGTAGCTCTGGTCGTCGAAGTCGGCACGGTAGGCCACTTCCGCACGCACGGCGACGCGCTTGTCGAAGGTGCCCTGCAGACCGATACCCAGCTTGGCAGCCAGGTTGTTGTCGCGACGCTGCGCCGGCGAGGCCGGGCTGTTGATCACGTACTCTTCTTCCGAACGCTGCATGCCCAGGCCCGTCACGATGTACGGGTTCCAGCCGCGGCCTTCCTGGATGAAGTGGCGACGCAGATCGAGCGAGATACCGTACTGGCTCCAGTTCAGGTCTTCATTGAACTCGAAACCCGGGTTCTGGTAGTTCAGCTCGCCGTCGATCGACCAGTTGGGGCTGATGAACTTACCCAGGCCCAAGGTGCCGAACTGGGTATCGTCGGTACGACGATCCGAATCCTGCATGTTCTGACCCACCGAACCGGTCAGGTACCAACGGTCGTCGAATTCCTGCGCCATCGCAGTGTTCGCGAGGCTCAGGCCGCCGAGCAGCGCGGCGCAGAGAATCTTCTTGTTCATTTGCAGCTCCTTTCCATGTAAAAGTTCAGTGTTAGAAAAACCGAAGTGCTTTGCCAACAGCGGTTCTAGTTGTTATCCGAGGCGACAGACACCCGTCGCCTTGCTGAACAGATTATGCGGGGGTACGTGAAGACTGTGTTAACGGTACCATAACAAGTCGGGCAAGGTTAACACTCTTCAAGCGAAGTGGCGCAGATCTTCACGCTTGGCCTGTCAAAGGGGAGCCTTTCCCAGTGGTATCACGGGTTCGCAACGCACTGGTGCAGCGCAGACCCTTGGTACGGCCCCGGAAGGTGACGATCCTTCGTGCCATGAATGCCGCCTCCCCGCTTGCCCCCCTTCCCAGCCTCTTCCTGTCGCATGGCTCGCCGATGCTCGCGGTCGAGGATTCGCCGACGGGGCGGTTCCTGGACCATCTCGGCACGCGCTTGCCGCGGCCACGCGCGATCCTCGTGGCATCTGCGCATTTCGTCCACGCGCAACCTACGCTCACGGCCGCTCCGACGCCGGACACGATCCATGATTTCGGCGGTTTTCCGGAGGCGCTGTATCGCATCCAGTACCCGACCGCAGGCGCACCGGCGCTCGCGGACCAGATCGCGAACCACCTGCGCGACGCGGGTTTCGCCGCGCAGGTGGATCACCACCACGGCCTGGACCACGGCGTGTGGGTCCCGCTGCGGCGGATGTATCCCGATGCCGAGATCCCCGTCGTCGCGCTCTCCGTCAATCCGGCGCAGACCGCCGACTGGCATTACCGCATCGGGCTGGCGCTCGCGCCGTTTCGCGCGCAGGGCGTGCTGGTGGTAGGGTCCGGCGGGTTCTCGCATAACCTTCGTGCCCTCGTTTGGCAACACGCGCACGCAGCGCCCTACGATTGGGTCGCCGACTTCACCGAAGCGTTGCGCGACCGATTGCTGGCGGGAGACGTCGCGGGTGCGCTCGACTGGACCGCATTGCCGGAAGCACATCGCAACCATCCGACGACCGAACACCTCTTCCCGCTTTATGTAGCGCTAGGCGCCGGCGGGCTTGGCGCCGAGGGGCGGTTGCTCCATCGCGACGTGGAAATGGGTGGCCTGGCGCTGGACGCTTTCGCCTTCGACACCGCCTGACCCGCCCTAAAGACCGCGCTCCCATGGCGGGTGATCGCCGAACTGCTCGATCAGGAAGTCGGTGAAGGCCCGCACGCGCGGCGGTACGAGGCGACGTTGCGGCATCACGGCACTGATCGCAGTCGTAGCCAACGGGTAATCCGGCAACACCACTTCCAGCCGGCCGGCGCGCAGGTCGTCGGCGACGTGCCACAGCGAATGGATCACGACGCCCTCGCCCGCCAGCGAGGCATCGCGCAGTACCTCGCCGAAATTGCTTTCGAAGCGTCCCTGCACGCGCACGGCGACCTCGCCGCCCGCCGGCGTCCCCAGCCGCCATACGTCCTGGCGGCCACCGCTGCCGAACAGCAGCAGACAATCATGCCGGGCCAAGTCTTCAGGCGTGCGCGGTCGCCCGCGTCGGCGCAGATAGTCGGGCGAGGCGCACAGTACGCGCCGGTTCGGGGCGATGCGCCGGGCGACCAGGCGTGAATCGTCGAGCGCGCCGATGCGGATCGCAAGGTCGAAGCCCTCGCTGACCAGATCCACCACGTTGTCGCTCAGATGGATGCTGAGCCGCAGCTTCGGGTGCCGTGCGAGGAACGCCGGCAGCAGCGGCGAGACGTACTGGCGCCCGAACGAGGCGGAGGTCGTGACCCGCAGCGTGCCGGCTACTTCGCGTGCGGCTTCGCGCAGCCCCGTGCCCAGCGTCTCGAGCTCCTCCACCAGCACCCGCCCCTGCTCGGCCAGCGCGGCACCCTCCGGCGTCGGGTGCAGGCGTCGGGTTGTCCGGTGCAGTAGCCGCACCCCCAATTCCTTCTCCAGCCGCTTCAGTCGCTGGCTGGCCACCGCCACGGACAGATCCAGGCTGTGGGCGGCCGCGGTGATCGACCCGAGATCGAGCACGCGGAGGAACAGGGCCAGGTCGCCGACACGATCCATTATCAATATTCCATTGATAGTGATTCGGCATATTCACCGTTTCCCATCAGGAAGGGAAGGCGCAAGCTGCGCGCCTTGTTCCTTCCGGGCTTCCACCATGCCTTCCGCTCCCACGTCCTCCCGGCTTCCGCTGGGCCTGTATGCGCTCACCGCCGGCGCCTTCGGCATCGGCACCACCGAATTCGTCATCATGGGCCTGCTGATGCAGGTCGCCGCCGACCTGCAGGTCTCCATCGCTGCGGCGGGCCTGCTGATCTCCGGCTACGCGCTGGGCGTGTTCGTCGGCGCGCCCCTGCTGACGGCCGCCACCAACCGCATGCCGCGCAAGRCGGTGCTGSTCGCGCTGATGATCGTGTTCACSCTCGGCAACCTGGCCTGCGCRCTCGCGCCSARCTACGAACTGCTGATGGCCGCKCGCGTGATCACCTCGCTGGCGCACGGCACGTTCTTCGGCGTCGGCGCGGTGGTCGCCACCGGCCTGGTCAGTGAAGACCGCAAGGCTTCGGCGATTTCCATCATGTTCACCGGCCTCACCGTCGCCACGTTGCTCGGCGTGCCGGCCGGCGCCTGGCTGGGCCTGGAATACGGCTGGCGCGCGACGTTCTGGGCCGTGACCGCCATCGGCGTGTTCGCCACCGTCATCATCGCCACGCTGGTGCCGGCGGACCGCAGCGCGCCCGCGCCGCTGTCGTTCCGCGACGAACTGCGCGTCGTCGGCCGCCCGCAGGTGCTGCTGGGCCTGTTGATGACGGTACTGGGCTCCGGCGGCATGTTCACCGTCTACACCTACATCCAGCCGCTGCTGACGCAGGTGACCGGCTTCGCCGATGCGGCCGTGTCGCCGATCCTGCTCGTGTTCGGCGTCGGCATGATCATCGGCAACCTGCTGGGCGGGCGCTTCGCCGATCGCCGTCTCGCCACCGCCCTGCTCGGCACGCTCGCGGCGCTCGCGTTGGTGATGGGTGTGATGAGCTTCGCCCTGCACAGCCGCTGGGCGATGATCGTCTTCACCGGCCTGCTGGGTGCCGCGGCATTCGCAACGGTGTCGCCGCTGCAGCTGTGGGTGCTGCAGAAGGCCAGCGATGCGCAGARTCTGGCGTCCAGCCTCAACATCGGCGCCTTCAACCTCGGCAACGCGCTCGGCGCGTGGTTGGGCGGCGTGGTGATTTCGCAAGGGCTCGGCCTTTCCGCATTGCCGTGGGTCGCAGCACTGGTGCCGGCCTCCGCATTCGCGGTCGCGTTGTGGGCGCTTGCGCTGGAGCGCTGCCAGCGCTTCGCGCTCTCCGCCGATTGCGCCTGATCCTCCCTTCGTCGCATCGCCTCTTTAATCCGCGCGCCGCATCATCGCGGCACGTGTCCCGACTCCCCACGAGGAACCGCCATGAAAGCCATCGCACTCACCCGTTACCTGCCCATCGATGATCCGCAATCGCTGCTGGACGTCGAACTCGATACGCCCACCGCCACCGGCCACGACATCCTCGTGCGCGTGMAGGCCRTSTCGGTGAAYCCGGTCGACACCAAGGTGCGCTCGCCCAAGCCGCAGGTCGAAGCGCAACCCAAGGTGCTGGGCTACGACRCCGCGGGCGTGGTCGAAGCGGTTGGCGAAGCCGTGACCCGCTTCAAGCCCGGCGACGCGGTCTACTACGCCGGCGACATCACCCGCCCCGGCAGCAACGCGCAATTCCAACTCGTCGACGAACGCATCGTCGGCCGCAAACCCGCATCGCTCGACTTCGCGCAAGCCGCCGCATTGCCGCTTACCACGATCACCGCATGGGAACTGCTGTTCGACCGCATGCCGTACGCCATCGACGGCGGCGGTGAAGGCAAGTCGCTGCTGGTCATCGCCGGTGCCGGCGGCGTGGGATCGATCGCGATCCAGTTGGCGAAGCGCGCCGGCTTCACCGTAATCGCGACGGCATCGCGCCAGGACACCATCGACTGGTGCAAGGCGCTGGGCGCCGACCACGTGGTCAATCATCGCGAAGCGCTGGGACCGCAGCTGAAGGCGTTGGGCTTCGACACGATCGATGCGGCGCTGAACCTGGCCGACACCGACCGCTACTGGACCGAGCTGGGCGAACTGCTCGCACCGCTCGGCCATGTCGGACTGATCGTGGAACCCAAGGGCGAACTGCGCATCGGCGACCCGTACAAGGCCAAGAGCATCGGCATCCACTGGGAGATGATGTTCGCCCGCCCGCGCTTCCGCACCGCCGACATGGGCGAACAGGGTGCCCTGCTGGACCGCGTCGCCGACCTGATCGATGCCGGCCAGTTGCGCGGCACGCTGACCGATACGCTGTCGCCGATCAGCGCGGCGAACCTGCGCGAGGCGCATCGCCGGCTGGAATCCGGCACCACCATTGGCAAGCTGGTGCTGGCCGGCTGGTAGGCCGGAGGAGCGACGCGCCGGCCGGCAGTCCGCCGGCGCTGGGTACCGACGCGCCGGGGACTTGCGCTATCGTGGCTGGCCGCCGCGCGCTGCTGCGCGATCCGCCCGCCCGTACGATTCCGCCATGCCCCTTTTCCCGGCGCCGCCGCGCCTGCCACATCACACTGCCGGCTTGACGCGGCGGGCCGCGCGGCCATGACGCAACCGCCCGCCCTGTTCCCGTTGCTGCCAAGCGGCCTGTTCGGTCCGCTGGCATCGGCAAACCGGGAGCATTACTGGCTGCTGCTGTGCCGCCTGTTCGACGAATTCTTCGGGCCGGACGCGCCCGTGCCGCCGAGCATGGGCTTCCAGCGCCGGGAGATCACCGCCGCACTCGAGCGCTACCTGCTGGCGGACGATCCCTGGGAAGACGAGGACGGCGACTCGCCCGACACCCCGTTGCCGGTGCGGGTCAACCACATCTACGACCGCTTCCGTAGCGCGGGCTGGCTGCGCCAGGACCGCATCGGTGCACGAGAGATGGTCACCATGCCGCCGGTCGTGCACCAGTTCCTTTCGCTGCTGGTGGAATTCGCGGAACACGGACCGACCTTCGTGTCGGCGAAGATGCGTTCGATCGAGCACCAGCTCCAGTTGGTGACGGACGGCAAGGCATCGGGCGATGCCCTGGACGAAGCCGCAGACCAGGCGCGGCGACTGCTGGTGTCGCTGTCGTCGATGAGCCTGCAGGTGCGCGACCTGATGCCGGAGCTGAGCAAGGCCGAATCCACTGCGCAGTTCGCGCGCCAGTGGTTCGAGCGCTATGTGAGCGAGTTCTTCATCGGCGACTACGCCGAACTGCACAAGGGCGACCATCCGCTGGCGCGGCGCAGCGCGATCCTGTCCATGGCGCAGCAGATCGAGACCGGCGAGCGCCGCGCGGCGCKGCTCGCGTGGTACCGCGAGCACGTGGGCGGCGGCGGCGGCGAGCGCGGCGGCCAGCGGTTCGCGCGCAGCCTGCGGCGCCTGCGCGAACTGGATCGCATCGACGAATACCTCGGACGGCTGGACGACGAC
>NZ_JBGFFG010000183.1:0-6668 GCF_056175765.1 Pseudoxanthomonas sp. LjRoot204_2
GTCGGCCTGGCGGCAGGGCCCGACGACGCGCTGGCCGCCGCGGCACCGCATGCCGTACCGGACCTGCTGCTGCTCGACGTGCGACTGGGCGACACGGACGGCCCGACGGTGTACGCGCGCCTGTGCGAACGCTGGCGCGCCGTGCCGCCGGTGATCCTGGTCACCGCCGAGCACGACGACGCCTGGCGCTCGCTGGCGCTGCAACGTGGTTGGGGCTTCCTCGCCAAGCCCGTGAAGCCGGCGGCGCTGCGCGCACTGATGACCCAGTTGCACGTGCGCCGCGCGCGCTGAACTCAGGCGATCGGCGGACCCTCCGGTTCCAGCGACTTCACCAGCACCGCCGCCTGTGTGCGGCTGTGGCATTCCAGCTTCTTCAGGATCGCGGTGACGTGCACTTTCACGGTGTTCTCGGCCAGGCCGAGTTCGTGCGCGATCTGCTTGTTGAGCAGACCGTCCGCCAGGCACAGCAGAACGCGGAACTGCTGCGGCGTCAGCTGCGCCAGGCGGGCCGCGAGTGCGGCGTCCTGCTCGGACCGCTCGACGGTGAGCGGCGGGAACCACGCCCCGCCATCGAGCACCGCCGCGACTGCGGCGCCGATGGTGTCGGCCGGCGACGACTTGGGAATGAAACCGGCCGCACCGAACTGCTGCGCACGACGGATCACCCGCGGGTGTTCGTTCGACGAGATGACGACCACCGGCACCTCCGGATGTTCGCCACGGACATGCAACAGGGCGGAGAACCCGTGCGCGCCGGGCATCGTCAGGTCCAGCAGCACCAGGTCCGCCTCGGGGTGCGCGTCCAGCGCCTGTCCCAGGCCCGTGGCACTCGCGGCTTCGACCACGGTGGCGCCGGGCAGCGCCTCGCGCAGTGCGTGGATCACCGCCGCGCGGAACAGCGGATGGTCGTCGGCGACCAGGATCGTCGTGCTCATGCCGCCAGTGTGCCACCAGCATCGCGGGCCGCGCGTACCACTTTCCGGCTAGGCGTCCGTCGACAGCTTGTCCAGGCGGATCCGGTTGGCGAACAGCGAAAACGCCAGCATGCCCGCCAGGCCGTTGGCACGGCTGACCCAGCTCGGCAGCCAGCGCGGTGGCGCCAGCACGCCGTCATCGAACATCGGCTCGAACAGCGTCACGTCCTCCAGCGTCATCTTCCCGGCGAACAGGCGGCGGCAGACCCGCAGCCGGTCCTGCTGCAGCGAGCGGCGGAAGAACGTGTGCACGCCGATCAGGCCACGCAGGTAGACGGTGTCCTTGGTGAAGGCCGCGCCGCCGGAGGTCGGCACGCCCCGGAACACGCGCTGTGCGGACGAAAAGCTTTCCGCGGGGTTCTGCCCCGCATCGGTGAAGTAGCGGAATACCTCGACGAAGTCCGCGCCCGCCAGTGCCATCGCGACCGCCTCGATGCGCAGGCTGATCCGCTTCATGCGTTCGATGTCGATGCTGCCGGTGATCTGCTCTGCGAAGGTCGCCAGTCCTTCCTGCGTGGCGGTGACGCGCGGAGATGCCAGCGCCAGGCTGGGCAGCACGGCCTGCTCGCGGCCGTTCAGGGCGGTGAGCGAATGCACCAGCGCTTCGTGCTGCAGCAGCTGGCGGCGGTCGTAGTCGCTGAAGGCGGCCCCGTGGCGCAGGCGGATGCGGGTGGCGCCGGCGGCGGCCTTCGCGATCAGGTTGCGGTCCAGCTCCACGGTGATGACGCGGCCGTCGAAGAAATCGTCCAGGTCGGCCTGCAGCTGCAACTGCAGGGCCGTGGCCGAGACCGGGATCTGCTCCTCCGGCGACRGCAGCTCGTGGTCGAGCTCGTTGGCGATGGCGATGAAATGGCCCGCCGCATCGCGCGTGGTCGGTCCGTCGCCGGGCAGGCAGGCTTCCGGCGTGCCGAACAGTGCGATCGAGTGCGTGGTCACCGCCGGCGTGCCCAAGGCTTCCAGCAACTGCGCGGCGATGTCCCAGCTGTGCACGGAATCGCGCAGGTAGCGACCGAGCGGATGCGCTGCGTCGGCGGCCACCGCGATCGCGGCCAGTTCGCGGCGCGCATCGCCGAAGTCGAGACGGGGATAGTCGATCACCGGCCGCCGTGGCTGCCCACGCGCAACGCTGTCGAGGAACGGCGCCTGCACGTCCGCGGGCCAGCTGGCCAGGCTGAGCAGCTTGATGCCCCGCACGGCCCTGACCAGGCGTGCGTCCAGCGCGGCGTGATGGGCGATATCGGCGTGCATGCATCCCTCCCTGGCTCACACTTTAGCCCAGCGCACACCGCGGCCGGCACAAGCGCCCGTGGCTGGACTATGCTCGACCTTCTTCCATCGGTTGCGGGGGCAGCATGCTGGAACTCGATGCAGTACAGACGCTGGCCTTCGCTGGCCTGGCGCTTTTCCTCGGCTACGCACTCTGCCGCGTCGTCCCGCTGTTCTCGAAGTACAACCTGCCTGCGCCGGTGATCGGCGGCCTGGCGGTGGCGCTGGTGGTGCTGGCCGCCCGCAGCCGCGAGGTCACCCTGTTCACGCTGGACACCAGCCTGCAGGCGCCGCTGATGATCGCGTTCTTCACCACCATCGGCGTCAATGCCAGCGTGGCGCTGCTGAAACTCAGCGGCCGCCAAGTGGTGATCTTCCTGCTGCTGGCCAGTGGCTTCGCCATCGTGCAGAACCTGCTGGGTATGGCGGTAGCGATGGGCTTCGGCCTGCATCCGCTGTTCGGCGTGCTGGCGGGTTCCACCACGTTGACCGGCGGACCGGCGACCGGTCTGGCGTTCGCCCCGCTGTTCGAACAGGCCGGTGTCACCGGCGCCGAATCGATCGCGGTCGCCTCGGCGATGGCGGGCATCGTCTGCGGCGGCTTGCTGGGCGGACCGGTGTCCACGGTACTGATCCGGCGCCACAAACTCTACGGCGGCGTGCGCCTGGGCAAACCCGACGAATCCGCGGCCGAACCCACCGGTGCGCGCGATACGCCGGATTTCGCCACGCGCGAATCCGCGGCGCTGAAGAGCATCGTGGTGATCCTGGTGGCCATGTGGGCCGGTGCCGGCGTCAGCGCCGCCCTGTCCGCCGCCGGGCTCACGCTGCCCGCCTACGTCGGCGCGATGATGGTCGGTGCGTTGATCCGCTACATCGACGATCGAACCGGCTGGATCGGATTGCCGGTGGCGACGACCGACCTGATCGGCAACGTCTGCCTGGCGCTGTTCCTTGCGGTGGCGCTGATGAACCTCAAGCTGTGGGAGCTGGCCGGCTTGGCGGCGCCGCTGCTGGTGAACCTCGGCCTGCAGGTGGCACTGGTCGCGCTGTTCTGCGGCGTGGTGTTCCGGGTGATGGGCCGCGACTACGACGCGGCCGTGATGGGCGGCGGCTTCATCGGTTTCATGCTCGGCACCACGGCCAATGCGATGGCGGTGATGCGCACCCTGGTCGAACGCTACGGCATGGCGCCGCGCGCGTTCCTGGTGGCGCCGCTGGTGGGTGCGTTCTTCATCGACTTCACCAATGCGCTGATCATCACCGGGTTCATAAACCTCTGGAGTTGATCGATTCCTGAAGCTGATCGATCTCAAGGTGATCGACCGTCGAGATCCATCCGCCGTCATCCCGGCGCAGGCCGGGACCCAGTGATTCTGGTGTTTGGATGACGGTAGATTCGCAGCAAGGCGCTGGGTCCCGGCTTGACCAGCCATTCGGCTGTTGAATGCCGCCGGGATGACGACAAGGGCGCGTCACCACATCGAACGTTCCGCTCGCGTCACGCGAAAACCTAACGCTTGCCGTACTTGTCGCTGAGCCGCTTGTTCAGCGCCTTGTTCTGCACCTTGGCGTTGGCCTTGTCGGCCAGCCGCGAAGCGAGCTTGTCGGCCGCGGCGGCGACTTCGTCGCGCAGCTTGAGGTAGTTGAGGAAGCGGCCCTCGTCCAGCTCTTCGCGCTCAATGGCCGCGCGCACCGCGCAGCCCGGCTCGCGGTCATGCGAACAGTCGCGGAACCTGCACTGCTCGGCCAGCGCCTCGATGTCGGCGAAGCCGCCGTCGGCCAGGTCTTCCTCGCCGGTGGGCTTGAGCTCGCGCATGCCGGGCGTGTCGATCAGGCAGGCGCCTGCCGGCAGCGGAATCAGCGCGCGGTAAGTGGTGGTGTGGCGGCCGCGCGAATCGCTTTCGCGCACTTCGCCGGTCTTCATGCGCTCGTCGCCGATCAGCGTATTGGTGATCGTGGACTTGCCCGCGCCGGACGAGCCGACCAGCACCACCGTGTGGCCCGGCGCCAGCCAAGGCGCCAGCTGCCCCACGCTGGCCGGATCCTTGGCGTTGACGGTGAACACCGGCACGCCCTGCGCGGTGAGATCGGCCAGCACCTCGACCGCGTCATCGGCGTACTCGGTGCGGTCGGCCTTGGTCAGTACGACGACCGGCTGCGCACCGCCGCCGCCGACCAGCAGCAGGTAGCGCTCGATGCGGCGTGGATTGAAGTCGGCATCCAGGCCGCAGACGATGAACACCGTATCGATGTTCGCCGCGATCACCTGCTGGTGGTAGTGCTCGCCGGCCGCACCACGCTTGATGCCGGTATGCCGCGGCAGCAGCGCGACGATGCGCGGGCGCTTCGACGTCGCGTCTTCCAGCAACACCCAGTCGCCGACGGCAGGACGCTCGTGGGCGGGAAACCGCGGGCGCTGCCACTCCGGCAGCGACTCGGCCTTCACGCCGTCGCCGGGCGCCATGGCGACCACGTAGCCGGAGCGGTGCTGCTCGCTCACCCGTGCCGGGGTCGCGGTCGGGTGCGCGGCCATGGCGTCCCGCCATGCGGCATCCGTCGGTTCCCCCGTGTACGGCCAGCCGATGGCGCGCAGAAGGGTGACGTCGGACACGCTGGGGACGGGGGTTTCGGGCATGGCGCGCATTCTAGACGGGGGCTGAAGCCGGCGGGGCCGGGCAGGCTAAATATCCGTTAAGCTGGCCCTCCTTCCACTTCGTGCACCCTGCGGTCCCGCCATGTCCACCCCGCCCGTCAAACCGCTCGCCACGCGCGAACGCCTGTCCGAAGTCCGCTACGAAATCCGGGGCGAACTGGCACGGCGAGCCCGCGAGCTGGAGGCCCAGGGGCAGAAGCTGATCAAGCTCAACATCGGCAACCCGGGCGCCTTCGGTTTCCGTGCGCCGGAGCATCTGCAGCGCGCGATCGCCGACGACATGGGCCGCACCGATCCGTACACGCACCAGCAGGGCCTGCCCTCGGCGCGCGATGCGATCGCCGCGGCCTACGCCAAGCGCGGTACGCCGGATGCGCACCCGGACCGCGTGTTCGTGGGCAACGGCGTGTCGGAACTGATCGACCTGTCGCTGCGTGCGCTGCTGAACCCCGGCGACGAAGTGCTGGTGCCCTCGCCCGACTATCCGCTGTGGTCGGCCGCCACCATCCTCAACGACGGACGCCCGGTGTACTACCGCTGCGATCCGGAGAACGACTTCCAGCCCGATCCGAACGAGATCGAGCAGCTGATCAGCTCGCGCACCCGCGCCATCGTGCTGATCAATCCGAACAATCCCACCGGCGCCACCTACTCGCGCGAACTGCTGGAGCGCATCGTGGCGATCGCCGCGAAGCACCGCCTGCTGCTGATGGTCGACGAGATCTACGACCAGGTGCTGTACGACGGTGCGACCTTCGTGCCGGTCGCACCGATGGCGGGCGACGTGCCGTGCATCACCTTCAGCGGCCTGAGCAAGGTGCATCGTGCCTGCGGCTGGCGCGTGGGCTGGGGCGTGGTCTCCGGCCATGGCGATGTGGTGCGCGACTTCCTGCATGCGATGGACCTGCTCAGCGCGCTGCGCCTGTGCGCGAACGTGCCCGGCCAGTACGCCATCGACGCCGCGGTCAACGGCCCCGACACCATCAGTGCGCTGTGCGCACCCGGCGGCCGCCTGTACGAAACCCGTCGCGCGGTGATCGACGCCTGCGACGCCAGCCCGCACCTGGAGCTGGTCAACCCGGCCGGTGCGCTGTACGCGTTCCCGGCGGTGGTCGGCGATGCCGCCAAAGGTTTCGACGACCATGCGTTCGCGCTGGAACTGATGGAAACCGAAGGCGTGCTGGTCGTGCCGGGCTCCAGTTTCAACGTGCCGTACCGCCACCACTTCCGTGTCACCCTGCTGCCGGAAGCGGCCACGATGCGCGAAGTCTTCGCCCGCATCGACCGCGCCCTGTCGCGCCGCGCCGAGGCCGCCACCAAGGTGGTGCCGATCAAGGGCAAGTCGCGGCCCGCGGCGGCGTAGACGCTCGTAAGCGAGCGGACCCGTGTTCCCCGCCAGGTGGCTGCCGCTGCTCTTGTTGGCGTCCCCTGTGGCTGCGGACGTCGGTCGACCTCTGTCGCCGCTTGGCTCAGACATTGCCGCGACCTCAGGCGTCACGCTGCCCGATTGCGGTATCGCCGTCACGCCGGGCGAGATTGAAGCCGCGCTGCGGTGTGCCGATGCCGCTTTGCGGAACAATCTGCCATTCGTGGCCCAGGTTCGCATCGATGGAGTCGACTCCGTGGTCTGGCAGGCGGCGATCCAATTACCCTCGGGTCGAAGACTGCTGCTGCAACACGACAGCTTTGGCTTCGGTCGCAGGACCCAGGCGTCCTGCCGGACCTTTTCATTCACTGATGCGCTTCTGCCGATCCGGTGTGAGCACTAACGG
>NZ_JBGFFG010000184.1:0-6668 GCF_056175765.1 Pseudoxanthomonas sp. LjRoot204_2
ACCTTGTCCTGCTTGAAGCTGCGGAGCTTGTCGATATCGATCTTCGGCTTGCCGAAGCTGATGCCGATGTCGTCCGAATGCGAGGCCTCGTCGATCAGCGCCGCCGCGTGCAGCAGCGCCTTCGASGGRATGCAGCCCACGTTGAGGCASACGCCGCCSAGKGTKKCGTAGCGCTCGAYCAGCACGGTGTCGAGACCGAGGTCCGCCGCGCGGAACGCCGCCGTGTAGCCGCCAGGGCCCGAACCGATCACGACGATGCGGCATTCGATGTCGGCCGTCTTGCCGGTGCCAAGCGCCGGCTTCGGCGCCGAGGTGGCCGGTGCGGCAGGGGCGGCGGGCGACGGCGTGACGGGAGCGGACTTGGCCGGCGCCGCGGCAGCGCCCTCGCCTTCCAGGATCGCGACGAGGCTGCCTTCGGCCAGTTCATCGCCGAGCTTGACCTTGATCTCTCTGATGACACCGGCCGCAGGCGACGGGACCTCCATCGTCGCCTTGTCCGATTCCAGCGTGACCAGGCCCTGGTCCTTCTTCACCGTGTCGCCGACGGCGACCAGGATCTCGATGACCGGCACGCCATCGTAGTCCCCGATGTCGGGCACCTTGGCTTCGATCAGGCCGCCGCCACCGGAGGCAGCGGGTGCTGCGACCGGGGCAGCAGGCGCAGGCGCGGCAGCCGGCGTCGGGGCCGGCGTTGCAGGGGCCGCAGGTGCGGCCGGCGCGGGTGCGGAGACGGCGGCGCCTTCGGCTTCCAGCACCGCCACGACGCTGCCTTCGGACAGCGCGTCGCCCAGCTTGACCTTGAGTTCCTTCACCACGCCTGCGGCCGACGAGGGCACTTCCAGCGTGGCCTTGTCCGATTCCAGCGTGACCAGGCCCTGGTCCTTCTTCACCGTGTCGCCGACGGCGACCAGGATTTCGATGACCGGCACATCGCTGTAATCGCCGATGTCGGGGACTTTGACTTCGATCGTGTTCGCCATGGTCTCGGYCTCCTTACAGCAGCACGCGGCGCATGTCGCCGAGCAGCTGGGCGAGATAGGCGGTGAAGCGCGCGGCAGCGGCGCCGTCGATCACGCGGTGGTCGTAGCTCAGCGACAGCGGCAGCATCAAGCGCGGCTGGAACTGCTTGCCGTCCCAGACAGGCTGGATCGACGACTTGGACACGCCGAGGATGGCGACTTCCGGTGCGTTGACGATGGGCGTGAAGGCCACGCCGCCAATGCCGCCCAGCGAGGAGATGGAGAAGCAGCCGCCGGACATCTCGGCCGGGCCGAGCTTGCCGTCTCGCGCCTTCTTCGCCAGTTCGCCGCTTTCCTGCGCGATCTCGTTGACGCCCTTCTTGTCGACGTCGCGGATCACCGGCACGACCAGGCCGTTCGGCGTATCGGCGGCAAATCCGACGTGGAAATACTTCTTCAGCGTGAGGTTCTCGCCGCTGGCATCGAGCGAGGCATTGAAGTCGGGGAACTTCTTCAACGCCGAGACGCTGGCCTTCATCAGGAAGGCGAGCATGGTCAGCTTGATGCCCGCCTTCTCGTTCTCCTTGTTCAGCGCCACGCGCAGCGCTTCCAGGTCGGTGATGTCGGCGTGGTCATGCTGGGTGACGTGCGGAATCATCGCCCAGTTGCGGGCCAGGTTGGCGCCGGAAATCTTCTTGATGCGCGACAGCGCGACGACCTCGGTCTCGCCGAACTTGCTGAAGTCGACCTTCGGCCACGGCAGCAGGTTGAGCCCGCCACCGGCGGCGACCGGCGCACCCGCAGCGGCAGGCGCCGACACGCCGCCGGCCAGCGCACCCTTGACGTACTTCTGCACGTCTTCCTTGCTGATGCGCCCACCGCGCTCGGTGCCCTTCACCTGATTCAGGTCAACGCCCAGTTCGCGCGCGAACAGGCGCACGGCCGGGCTGGCGTAGGCGACCTTCTCGGGGAGCACGCGGTCGGCGTTGAATTCGACCGGCGGCGTACGCGGCGGCGRGGCTTCCGGATCGATGCCCGGCTTGTCGTCCAGCACGCGCGAGGCGGCGGGCGCCACGGCGGGTGAGGCGCGCTCCTGCGCGATCTCGCGCTGGGCGATCTTATCCGGCGTCGGCGACACGGCGACCGGTTCGACCTTCGCGCCGGTTTCAGCCGTGGCGGTCGGTGAGGGTGCGGCGGCGGGCTTGGCCTCGGCAGCGCCTTCGCTGGTTTCGATCAGCGCCACCACGGCGCCTTCGGCGATCTCGTCGCCCAGCTTGACCTTGATCTCCTTCACCACGCCGGCGAACGGCGACGGCACTTCCATGGTCGCCTTGTCCGACTCCAGCGTGACCAGGCCCTGGTCCTTCTTCACCGTGTCGCCCACGGCGACCAGGATCTCGATCACCGGTACGCCGTCATAGTCACCGATATCGGGGACTTTGGCTTCCTTGATGTCGGACATGGCGTTACTCCGGTGCGGGCGTGAAGAAGGGAACCCCTATTGTGTCCGCAGTGGCGCGATGCGCCAACCACTCCTTCGTGTTAATTGCTGTCCCCGAGGGACATTGCGCCCCGTCGCGCGCGCAGTGGTATCCCTTTGGTCGGACGACGACGTAGCACGCGACCCCGCAATACGCACCCGCATTGTTCATCCGACATGTGCGTTCGCACGTATCTGGATGCGGCGTTCACGGGCCCACGCCTAGCATCGCCGCCCATCCCTTCCCGGAGGTTCCCATGCGCTGGCTCGTCCTGCTGTTGTCGCTCGCCATGCCCGTCGTGTCCTGGCTGTCACAGCAGGGTTCGTTCGGCCCCACCAATGGTGCGATCTCGGACCAATATCCGACGCTCATCGTGGCGGCCGGCTACGCCTTCGCCATCTGGGGCCTGATCTTCCTGTGGGACGTCGTGTTCGGCGTCTGGCAGGCGTTTTCGCGGCGGGTGGCGACGGCGCCTCTCGCCGGTGTGCGACCGTGGGCGGCGGGCGGCTTCGCGCTGACCGCCGTGTGGATGCCGGTGTTCTCGCAACAGCTGTTCTGGCTGGCGTTGTTGATCATCTGGGGGGCGCTGGCCTGCCTGCTGCGCTGCGCGGTGGCGCTTTCCGACGCGCGCACCACCACCCCGGGCCTCACTGCGTGGGCATGGGCGCCGCTGTCGCTGCATGCGGGATGGCTGTCGATGGCGGCCTTCCTCAACACCGCGCAGGTGATCGTGGCATACCGGCTGCTGCCGACCGACGCCATGCTGCCATGGACGCTGGTGCTGTTCGCTTTGGCGACCGCGCTGCTGTTGTGGGCGAACCATCGCATGCGCGGCAACCTGCTGTTTGCCGCGGCCGCGCTGTGGGCCTTGGCGGCGGTGTACGTGAAGCAGTCGGGCTGGACCGTGCCAGGCAGCGACACGGCCGCGGTGGTGGCGGTCGTCGTCGCGGTCGTGCTCGCGGTGCAGACCGTGTGGCTACGGGTCCGGCCGCAGTCCCGCCCCGCGTTGGGCTGAGTCTGCCAGCCACGGCGTCAGCACGCTCCACGCCTCGCACAATGCGGCCAGTCCCATCGCGGCATGCGCCGGGCTGGTCGATGGCAGCGCCACGCTCTGCACGCGGCGTTGCGATGCCGCTGGCCACTGCGGTTGCACATGGCGGCGGAACAGCGATGACGCCGTCGCGCCATTGAACGCGATGGCGCGCAGCCCGGACAGCGAGGCGATCAGTGGCACGATCGCGTTCGGTCGTTCGCTGCCGCGCACGATGGCGCTGTCCAGGCTGCCGGTGCGACGACATTCGCCGATCACGTCCCACAAACCGATGCCCGCGCGCTGGAGGGCCGCCAGTCGCACCTCGTAGGCGGCATCCGCCGCCACGCCCGTCAGCGTTTCCATCACCGGCCAGAAGCGGTTGCGCGGATGGGCGTAGTAGCGCGCCGCCTGCAGCGAGGCCGTGCCCGGCATCGATCCCAGTATCAGCACGCGGCAGTCCGGCGCGACCACCGGCGGCAGGCCGGTCAGCACGTCCATGCTCAGCCGCCGGCACCCTGCCAGGGTTTCACCACCAGTACCGCACCCGCTACCACCAGCAGAAGGCCGGCCATACGCACGACATCGACGGGTTGTCGTGGATGCAGCACGCCGAAGTGGTCCAGCACCACCGAACCCACCAGTTGTCCGGCCACCACAAGGCAGATCAGCGAGGCAGCGCCGAGCCGCGGCACGAGCAGGGTGGCGGAGGCCACGAACACCGCACCGATCACGCCACCGGTCCACGCCCACCACGGCACCTTGCCCAGTGCCGCGGGCACGAACACCGGCCGCGTCAGCAGCCACCACGCCAACAGCACGCCGGTGCCGACCATGAAGGACGCCAGCGACGCGAACACCGGGCCGAAGGTCTGTCGCCCGAGCGAGGCGTTGATCAACGCCTGCAGCGGCAGCAGCATGCCGATGAAGAGAGCCAATGCCACGCCGGTCGCATTCATGCGTCGTCTCGTCCAGAACAGGAGGGCGAACGATACGCCACGCGGCGTCAACGCGTTCGCATCACGCCACCGGAAGCATGCCGTTCCGCTTCGATACCGCACGCTGCAGCAGCGCCATCGACACCACCAGCAGCGCCATCGGCGCCAGCAGCAGGTAGAACGCGCGCGACCCGTCGAAATGCGCGAACAACTGTCCGGTGATGTACGAACCGGTGGTKCCGCCGAGCGCCGAGAACACCACGATCAAGCCCGTCATCGCCGCATGCCGCGCCTTCGGCAGCGCGCTCAGCACCACCGAATTGATCGCCGGGTAGATCGGCGCCATCAGCAGGCCGATCAACGGAAACACATAGGCGGCCAGCGGCACGTTCCACCACGTCATGCCTTCGCGCGGCTGCACGTTCGCGGCCAGCGGCAGCGCCACCAGCACCAGCACCGCCATCGCGACCACGCACCCGCTCAGCAACCAGAACCAGGGCACGCGCCGCAGCAGCACGCCGCCACCCAGCCGGCCCAGCGCCAGCGACCCGGCGAAAATGCCGGCCGCCTGCACGCTGAGCGTCGTGGGCAGGTACAGGATCTCGCGGTTGAAGGTCGGCAACCAGGTGTTGATCGCCTGCTCCATCAACACGTAGAGGAAGGCGGACACCAGGAACACCGCCACCAGCGGCAACGCCAGCAGGCGGAACATGTCGACGAAGGACTCGCCCGCCGCATGGCCATCCTGCGCGGCGCGTTCGTCCAGCGTGCAGGTCGCCAGCAGGACGACCACCGCCACGCACAGGGCGGCGAGCACCCAATAGACGTCCAGCCACGCCGGATCGCCCGGCACCTCAGCATTGATGAACGCGGCGAACAGCCACGCGCTGCCCAGGATGCCGACCATGAACCAGCCTTCGACCGTGCTGGTCAACGCGGCGTGTCCTTTCGCGTCCTCGGTCAGCAGGCCGATGCTGGAGTACACCGACACCTTCACCAGCGCGAACGACACGCCGACCGTGGTGAACAGCAACTTGGTCGCCCAGAACGCATGCAGCAGCGGCATCGCGGCGCAGGCAAGCGCGACCAGCGACAGGCCGAGCATCATCGCGCGGCGATACCCCAGCCTCGGCAGGAACGAGGCCACCAGGAACGACGTGACCGCGATCGGCAGGTCCTTGAACGCTTCCAGCAGGCTCGCATCGGCCTTGCTGATGCCGAAGCCCTGGATGGACTGCAGGATCACCGTGCCCACGGAGTTCAACAGCATGGCGAAGATCATGTAGGTCAGGATCATCGCCAGGATCATGCGGGTGCGCGTCATGGGCGGTACCGGTCGGTTCGTGCGCGACGTCAGCGCGGCCCTGCCGCGCGACGCCCAGTGCAAAGAGGATATCCGCCACCGC
This sequence comes from Pseudoxanthomonas sp. LjRoot204_2, assembly GCF_056175765.1. NCBI lineage: Bacteria > Pseudomonadati > Pseudomonadota > Gammaproteobacteria > Lysobacterales > Lysobacteraceae > Pseudoxanthomonas > Pseudoxanthomonas sp. LjRoot204_2. The sequence goes on from NZ_JBGFFG010000184.1 coordinate 5,815, forward strand.
GCCGGGGAGAGACGGCGCGGCGGCGGAAGACGGCCCGCGCGAACACGGGCCGCGCTACATCACCAGCGGTAGGCGACGGAGGCCTGGTACGACGTACCTTCCAGCGGACGGCCCATGAACACGCCACCGCTGGTCGCATTGCCCAGCACGCGGGCATTGCCCTCGGTCAGCGCGATCTCGTCGGTGACGTTGCGGCCCGAGAAGGTGAACTCCCAGTGGTCGCCCAGGTGCGCGCTGGCACCGACGTCCCAGGTGTCGTACTTCGGCAGCACCTGGCCGTTGGCGGGATCCGAGTAGCGATCGCCCACGTGGGTGTAGGTGGTGAACACCTTCAGGTCGCCCCACGGCAGCGACCAGTAGTAGCTCGGCGTCAGCCGTGCGCGGAACTTCGGCTGGCGCACCACCTGGTTGCCGTCGAACGTGGAGAAGTCGCCATACTTGGCGCGCAGCCAGGTCGCGTTCCAGGCCAGCTCGAACCCACCGACCGGTCGCCACGCGCCCTCGAACTCCAGGCCACGCGCCTTCGAGTCACCGATGATGACGACGTTGTTGCCGTTGTTGTCGAACGCCTGGTAACGCAGGCCGGTGAAGTCGTTGTAGAACGCGGTGAGATACATCTCGTACGTCTCGCCGCCGGCCTTCAGGCCCAGCTCGTACTGGTCGATCTCGGTCTTGTTGTTGGCGCCGTCGCGCAGATTGTCGAACTGCGGGAAGGTGAAGCCCGAGTTGACGCGACCGAACAGGCTGACGCTGTCGTTGAGCGTGTAGTTCAGGCCCGCCGTCCACGACACGTCGCTGTCGTTCTGGTCGATGCTGCGCGGCGTGGTCGAGACCGAGGTGTTGTTGTCGTACAG